>DSBM01000157.1 GCA_011049425.1 Candidatus Aminicenantes bacterium | reverse complement strand
ATTAAGCCGGAATACAACCATTCATTCATCAATCCAATCAAATATTGAACTGATTACGGCCGATCGTTACCTTTGGCGTTTTTATGCGGAAGGAGACGGCGCGGATCTTTTTTTGTCGACTTTGGCCCGCGTCATGGGATTGTCAACACAAACGGAGTTGACAGGTTCGCGTTCTATATCGCCGGATATTAAAGAAGTGTTGATCCGCGTCATGCCCAAAGGTGTTTCCCGAAAAGATTTTCCGATTGAACTGGAAGGCAGAACCATCTGCGAAGCGGGGCCGATGACCTCGCAACGCAAGATGGGGCTGGCAATGATCCGGGCTGCCGGGGTCGTGGCCCGTGGCTGTGAACGCAACGGCGGATTGCTGGTTCACGGGGCCCTGGTGGAAAAGAACGGTACGGGCGTGATCCTGGCGGGTCCCGGCGGCGTGGGCAAAAGTACGGCCGCCGGGCGCTTGCCTGCCCCCTGGCGCGCATTGAGTGATGACATGTGTTTGATCGTTAAAGGAAGGGACGGCGGGTATTGGGCGCATGCCTGGCCCACTTTGAGCCGCCTGCGCCTGGGGGATCTGCAGGGAGCGTGGGACGTTTCCCAAGCAGTGCCTGTGGCCTTGATATGCATGTTATCTCAATATGAGAAGGATCAATTGGAATTCCTCTCGCATAACCAGGCGGTGAGTGAACTGGTGGATGTGAGCGGTCAGACCCTGGTGTACGCGACTGGGGGTATGGATGACGATGTTGTCCGTGAGGTGAATCTTGCGCGGTTTCACAGCGCCGTGGAGGTGGCCAAGGTACTGCCGGTTTATCGTTTGCGGATCAGTTTGAACGGCCGGTTCTGGGAGGAGCTAGATGAGCTTCTCTCGGCGAATGGCTAGCGGCGAGGGGCGAGAGCAGGAGCACTGAGTCGAAAGTATAAAAAATCTGGTCATTGGGTAACCAGGAGCACTTGTCATTTGCTTGCTTTGCGAGCGTCATTGGGGACCTAAATCCGAAATCCCAAATTCTAAATCCCAAACAAATCCCAATGATCCAAATTCAAATGAACCAAACAAAAGCGTGCTTGTCATTCAGATACCCTGTCATTCGATACACTTGTCATCTATTCGCTTCGCTCATGTCATTAGCTTGCTTCGCAAGCGTCATTGAACCGGGGGATGGCCAGGGGCTGAGAGTCCTTGTAGGGGGTCTCGGGAGAGAAAGTAGGGGAATCCTGGGAGAGCTTGTAGAGGCGCTCAGGAGTATTCGTAGGAGGATCTTCTGGGAGTATCAGTAGGAGGACCAGGAAGTTCTCGTAGGGTTTTTACTTTTCACTTTTATCTTTTCACTTTAGTTTTCCCCTTCACGCGCGGGTCAATCGCCGTTATAATAGCCGAATGAATGTTACCCGGAACGAGTGCCCCGTACTTTCGCTTTCATCAAGGGCGACCGCTGATCTGATGGAAGCCGTAATCGAGCGGGGAGTTCCTTTTCGGTTCCGGGCCGCGGGAAAGAGTATGGCTCCATCAATCCGCGATGGAGACGTGGTCATGATTTCACCATTGTTGCGGGGTGAACCGCGGGTTGGGCAGGTGGTTGCCTGCCGTCTTCCCGGTCCCGGTCGCCTGGTGGTTCACCGCGTGACGCGGCGGCACAAAGGAAGCTTCCTCATCAAGGGCGACCGGGTGGGGGTGGCGGACGGCCAAGTGATGGACGAGCATATCCTGGGGGTGGTGACCGCGCTTGAGCGTGACGGTCGTCGCTGCTTCTGGCCCTGGCAGGGAAAGGGCGGAAGGCTGGCTTTCCTGGTTCTGGGAAAACTGCAATTGAAGCGGTTGCTATTCGCGTTGTGGCGACGCGTGAAAGGGTTAGTGAGCGCCGGAGGGAATACCAATGCAGCCGGGTAAAGCCGGTCCACGCGGAATGCGTGAGCGCATCCGCATCGCCCTGCGCCTGGACAAGGCCATCAAGCTGGTGTGGCGCATCGCTCCGGGACTGACCCTGGCTAACGGCGCACTGGTGATCCTGCAAGGGCTTTTTCCCCTGGTCCAGCTCTTTTTAATCAAGCAGATTGTGGATTCCGTGGGTGCCGGGATCGGCGCGGCGGACAAAGCCGCCGCGTTCAAAGGCGCCTTGCTCTGGATCGTGTTGATGGGGGTGTTCGCGCTTCTGCAGGCGCTGGTGCACTCGGTGGCTTCGCTGGCGTCGGAGGCCCAGGGCTTGAAGGTTACGGACGCGGTCTCGGACATGATTCACAAAAAGTCGATGGAAGCGGACCTGGCCTATTACGAGAACGCGCAGTATTTTGAAACCATGCACCGCGCCCAGGGCGCGGGCGCCAGCCGGCCGTTGCAGATCGTGAACGGCCTGATCCAGATGTCACGCAGCCTGGTGTCCTTGGCGGGCATCCTGGCGTTGCTGTTCGCCTTTAACTGGTGGATCGGCCTGGTGCTATTAGTAGCGGCTTTGCCCAATACCTTTGTGAGGCTGCGCTTTTCCCAGCGCATGTTTGATTTTCAGGTGGAGCACACCCGCATGGAACGCCGCGCCTGGTACTATCATTTCATGTTGACGGGCCAGCCCTTTGCCAAGGAGATGCGCCTGTTGCAACTGGGAGAAGAGATCCGCGGCCGTTTCCAGAAATTGCGCAAGGTAATCCGTAAAAACCGCCTGGCCCTGTTCCGTTCCAGAGCCAAGTATGAACTTATGGCGCGCGGGACCTCGGCAATCGCCATGTTTGCCGCAGTCGGTTACATTGCCTGGAGTACCGTGGGCGGTGCCATTTCGGTGGGCGCCCTGGTCATGTACTACCAGGGATTTCAGCGCGGTATCGGGTATTTGCAATCCGTTCTTGGCGGGCTGGTGGGCTTGTATGAAAACAACCTTTTTCTGACCCAGTTCCATGAGTTCATGGATCTGGAACCCGAAATCAACCTGCCTGAATCCCCCCGTGTGACGCCCACACCCATCCGCCGGGGCCTGCGCCTAAAAAAAGTCACCTTCACTTATCCGGCCGGCAACAAACCGGTGATTCGCGACCTGGATTTTCGCATGGATGCGGGTGAAGTGGTGGCGTTGGTGGGTGCCAACGGCTGTGGCAAAACCACCCTGGTTAAACTGTTGTGTCGATTATACGACCCGGATGATGGCCGCATCACGGTGGACGGAATCGATTTGCGCGACGTGGATCCCCGGGAGTGGCGCCGCAAGGTGGGAGTGACTTTCCAGGATTACATTCAGTATCACATGACGTTGGAGGAAAACATCCGCCTGGGGAATATCGGTGCGGACAGCGGCATGGATACCGTGAAAGCCGCCGCGCGCAAGGCCGGCGCCGACGTACTGGCGGCCAAGCTGGCCCGCGGCTACGCGTCGCCCCTGGGCAAGTGGTTCGAGGAGGGGGAAGAACTGAGCACCGGGGAGTGGCAGAAGGTGGCGCTGGCGCGTACTTTTTTCCGGGACGCGGAGATCGTGATTCTGGATGAACCTTCTTCGGCCCTGGACCCGGAAGCGGAGGCGGAACTGTTTTCCCACTTCCGCAAGGTGATGCGGGGCAAGACCGCGCTCCTGATCAGCCACCGTTATTCCACGGTGCGCATGGCCGACCGCATCTGCGTACTGGACGACGGTCACATTATCGAGGAGGGCAGCCACGCCGAGCTCATGGCGCGCAAGGGCCGCTATTATCACCTCTATTGCCTGCAGGCAAGGAATTATCAAGAGGAGGGCTAGAGGCCAGGGGCAAGGGGCAAGAGGCGAGAGGCGAAGGGACTGTCACCGTATCTCAAATTCGAAATCCCAAATTCTAAATCCCAAACAAATTCCAATGTTCCAAATTCAAATGTTCAAAATTCGAAACGAAAGCAATACCAGTCATTAGGATAAGCTTGTCATTTACTCGCTACGCTCGCGTCATTAAGTCATTTGCTCGCTTTGCGAGCGTCATTTTAGAAAGTTGGAAAGTTGGAGAGGCAAGAAGTTGAAAAGGTGGCAGGAGGCAGGAAGAAACGGGCGAGGGGCCAAGGGCAAGAGGCTAGAGGCGAAGGCGCTCAGTCGAAAGTTGAAAGTCTAAAGTCTAAAGTAAAAGCCCTACAAGAACTTCCTGATCCTCCTACCGATACTCCCAGGAGATCCTCCTACGAATGCTCCCGAGTACTCCTACAAGTTCTCCCAGAAGACCTTCCTACGCATGCTCCCGAGTGCCCCTACAAGCTCTCCCAGAAGACCTTCCTACGCATCTCCCAAGTACTCCTGCCCATTGCCCATCGCCTCTCGCCAATGGCCGGGGCGGTTCGCGAACCGCCCCTACCTTATTATCTTGATCAGTTGGCCGGGAGAGAGTTGGGTGCCGGTTTTCATCAGGTTCAGGAGCAGGACCTCTTTGTGGAGTTTCTGGGGTATGTTGTGTTGGGAGAGGAAACGGCCCATGGTGGTGGCGGCGCCTACTTTAACCACTTCCACGTGTACGGGTCTGCGGTTGAGGTGTTGGGGATCGTTGAGGTTGCGGAAGGTGCGAATCGGCGTCAAGATGCTCGGGTCGTGGGATTGGAAAACATTGCGCTGGGTCAGGCCGATAAAGGTGTAGACCATGCCGTTTTTCTGGATGCAGGACATGCGGCCGCGCATGGGCACGCTGGTGTTGTCTTGGGTGACGGCGCTGTCAAAGATGATGTGGTGGGCGGAGAGGGAATTGACGGCGTGACTGCCCTGGTCGAGGATCTGGGGGTTCTGCAGGGCCTGTTGCAGGCGCGAACGGGCGTAATCGTCCAGAGCTGACTGGGCTTTTTCCACGCGCAGCAGGATCACGGCGTTGCCGTTGGCTTCAGCCAGGGCGACCTGGGCGGGTGTGTTCTGCACTTTCCAGCCCTGGGGGATATTGAAAGCGAATTTCATCTGCGGGTGATAGAAGGCGTTGCCCTGGACGTATCCATGCCGGGGATTGTTGCCGTACACCAGGCCGTCCACTTTCTGCAGGTAATCGTTGCGCGCGACTTTCAGGTTTTCATCTCCGGGTTGCAGCATTTCCTTGACTTCTTCGATGCGGCGTGTGGTCAAGGGATGGGTGGAAAGGAAATTGGGGATGCTGGAGCCGCCGTGGTCGGCGGTCAACTGCTGCAGCGAATTAAAGAACGTAACCATGGCGCCCGGCAGGTAGCGGCTGCCGCGGGCGTATTGAATGCCCAGGGAGTCGGCCT
Source organism: Candidatus Aminicenantes bacterium (assembly GCA_011049425.1). Lineage (NCBI taxonomy): Bacteria > Candidatus Aminicenantota > Candidatus Aminicenantota bacterium. The sequence continues at coordinate 13 of DSBM01000157.1, read as the reverse complement.
GGTATTCGTCGCT
>DSBM01000156.1 GCA_011049425.1 Candidatus Aminicenantes bacterium | reverse complement strand
CCCCCGGCATTGACCACAGATGCAGCCAGCAACAGTACCAGGATACCAAGGATTTTTTTATCCATTCCGCCTCCCTGGTGATTTCGAGATAATTGTACGCCATCGGGTCAAGCCTGGCAAGCAATCCCACTCGGGGTACAATAGCAAGCGGAGGTGCTTATGTCCGCTGCCGTTTGCGAAGCCGATATCCTGCGGATGGACCGGCATGATCGCCTGCTTGAATTTCGCAAAGAATTCTTTATTCTTGAAAACACCATTTACATGGATGGAAATTCTCTGGGGCTGCAATGCCGCGCCGCCGCACGCCGGGTTGAACAGGTCATGAACGATTGGCGCAACCGCGGAATCGGCGGCTGGATGGATGGAACCCCGGCATGGTTCACCCTGTCCGAGACCCTGGGAGAAATGGCGGCTCCCCTGGTCGGCGCGCTTCCCGGGGAAGTTGTGGCCACGGGCACCACCACCGTCAATATCCACTCATTGGTAGCGTCTTTTTTTAATCCGCTCCCGGGAAAAGACAAAATCCTCGCCGACGAGCTGAATTTTCCCACCGACCTGTACGCTTTGGACGGTCAATTGCGCTTGCGCGGGCTGGACCCGGTGCGCCACCTGGTGCGGGTGCGGTCCGGGGACGGCCGCACCCTGGATGAAGAAAAAATCATTGCCGCCATGACCGAAGATGTAGCCCTGGTGTTTTTGCCTTCAGTGCTTTTCACCTCCGGCCAACTCCTGGACATGCCCCGGCTGTCGGCGGCGGCACGGGAACGGGAGATTCTGATTGGTTTTGATTGCTCACACTCAGCCGGAGCCGTTCCCCACCAGCTCCACAAATGGGGCATTGATTTCGCCCTTTGGTGTTCCTACAAATACCTCAACGGCGGACCCGGCAGCCCCGCCTTTCTGTTTGTCCATGAACGCCACCATGGTTCCCGTCATCCCCGACTTCCCGGCTGGTTCGGATTTGTCAAGGAAAAGCAATTCGACCTGTTGCCGGACTTCATTCCCCAACCCGATGCCGGCGCCTGGCAGATCTCTTCTCCCGGAATACTCGGCGCCGCCGCGGTGGCGGGTGCTCTGGAAGTAATCCGCGAGGCGGGTATCGACGCCATCCGGAAACGCTCCCTGCTCCTGACGGATCTGCTGATGCGGCTGGTGGATGAACGCTTGAGCCACCCCCCCTATTCGTTCCGCATTGTGAATCCCCAAGAAGACGGCCGCCGGGGCGGCCATGTGGCCCTGGCGCGAGACCACGAAAGCCTGCGCATCGCCGCCGCCCTGAAAGCACGCGGCATTATTCCCGATTTCCGCCCCCCCGATACCATCCGTATCGCCCCGGTGGCGCTGTACAACACGGCCCAAGAGGTGTATCGGGTGGTGCAAGCCCTGGTTGAGATCATTGACAACCGCGAATACACGCGGTTTCCAACCACCCGCGGAGCCATCACATGAAGACCGCGAAAAACGCGGGCCAACAGCGGGTGCTGTTCCTGATCCGCCATGGTGAAACCCGTTCCAACCGCGAAGGCATCTTCCGTGGACGCCTGGAGATATCCCTGTCCATCCGGGGAAACGAACAGGCTAGGGCCCTGCAGAGGGCGACGTCGCTTTCAAAAACCCTTGCCGTGGTTTGCTCCCCGTTACAGCGGGCGCAGGAAACGGCCCGACTCGCTTTTCCCGGCCTGCCGATTTCCGTGGATGAACGCCTGAACAACCTGGACCTGGGGGATTGGAGCGGAAAACGCAAAACTGACATCCAACACGATTTTCCCGGCGCATGGGAACGCTGGGTTAATCATCCCCACTCCATGCGTTTTCCCGGAGGTGAATCCCTGCAAAATGTGCATCAACGGGCACGTGATTTCCTGGAATGGTTCCCGGAGTCCGCGACCAGCCCGCTAACCGCGGTCACCCACCGCTCGGTAATAAAATGCCTGCTGGGAGTCGCCATGGGACTGGATAGCGATTATTTCTGGAAATTTCACCTGGATAACGGTTCCATTACACAACTGGTGTGGGAACCCGGCCGCGGGTTCACCCTGACCGCGCTCAACCACACCAGCCACTTACCCCACCTGGTAACGGAATGGTATTAGAGACCGGGCGGGGACGGTTCAACCGTGCTTTTTGCGGAAGCTGCGCATGAAATCGACCAGAACTTCCACCCCCTCCAGGGTCATGGAGTTGTAGATGGATGCCCGGCACCCGCCCACACTGCGATGGCCCTTTAGGCCCATCAAACCCGAAGCGGTCGCTTCCTTGACAAACAGGGCTTCCAGTTCTTCGGAGGGCAGGCGGAAGGTGACATTCATGATGGAGCGATCCTCTTTACGGGCGGTACCGCGGTAGAAATCATCGGCGTCAATGGTATCGTACACCAGCGCGGCCTTGCGGCGATTGACCCGTTCAACGGCGGCCACGCCTCCCTGGGCTTCGACCCATTCCATCATCAATTTGACCACGTAGACGGCAAAGCAAGGCGGGGTATTGTACATGGAGCCCTTGTCCACATGGGTGCGGTAATCGAGCATGGTGGTTAAGCCGTCAGCGATCCGACCCAGAAGGTCGCGCCGCAGAATCACCAGGGTGACACCCGCAGGTCCGATATTTTTCTGGGCTCCGGCATAGATCAGGCCGAAGCGATCGACGTCGATTTCCCGGCACATGATATCGGAAGACATGTCGGCCATCAGGGGTGTCTGGCCGGTATTCGGGTACTCTTTCCACTGGATACCGCCGATGGTTTCATTTGAGGTGATGTGAACATATGCGGCACCTTGGGAAAACTCCAGGTTGGTGGGGATATACGAAAATCCCTTATCCTCTGAAGATCCCGCCACATGAACCTTGCCGAAAAGGTTGGCTTCCTTGATGGCCTTTTTGGCCCATGCACCCGTATTCACATAATCAGCCGTACCTGCCTTCAGGAAATTCATGGGCACCATGCCGAACTGCATGCTGGCACCGCCCTGCAGAAACAGCACGGCATAGTCATCGGATACGCCCATTAAAGAGCGGATTTTGGCTTCCGCACCCTGAATGATGTCATCAAAGTCCTTGGACCTGTGGCTGATTTCAAGAATCGAAAGATTGATCCCGTTCAAGTTCAGCAGCTCCGACTGGGCTTTCTCCATGACTTCCCGCGGCAATACCGCTGGTCCCGCATAAAAATTGTACTTTCTGGACATGACGCCGTTCCTCCTAAAGGTGATCTCTCAGCCTCATTATACCGCGACATGGAATAAAAACAACCATCCTGCATTTCTCACAACGATCTGCGCTAATGGCGGATATGGCCGCATTGACACCGGATCGGCTCTGTGTTAATATTTAACTAATAAAATCTGTGCGGAGGAAAGCGGCAATGAACCAGACCCCGAAAGTAGTTGTGTTTACAACCCCCACCTGTTCATGGTGCCGGGCGGTCAAAAGCCATCTGCGCAAACTCAATATCCGTTTTCGTGAGGTGGATATCAGCCGTGATCCCGCCGCCGCCCGGGACATGGTGCGACGCACCGGTCAGCAGGGTGTTCCCGTCACGTTGGTAAACAACCAGCCGGTAGTGGGATTCGACCAGTCAAAACTGGAACGGCTGTTGGGTGTCCGTCGCTGAACCCGTTACAGTTCAGACCCAGGTCTGCAGTTCCCTCAGCCATTCCAGCGGGGTTAGAAAACGCCGCATTCCGCACCGATGGGTGGTGTTTAACGTAAACCCGATCAACCTTTCCGCAATGAAATCCAGGTTGGTTTCCGGGTTTCGTCCCGCGTTGTGTACGTACATGCGGTTCAGCAGGTCCACCTGGCGGTTCAATTCATCGTCAAGCGGAACCGTCTGCTTGCGATTCGGCGGCCGTTGCTGCAGCCCGGCCAGATCACGAAGAAACCCCTCCCAGCGTTCCGCGTCCGGATCCTTGCGCCGGCGCCGATAATGCTGCATCAAAAGGTAAGGCAGGCCCGATTCTCCCGAAAGGCGGATCTCGTCGCTGGCCACCATCCAGCCCATGTTGATGGCCGTCACCCTTTGGGAAACCGATTTGTAGAGCCGCTCCATAAACGGCCGAACCACCTGTTCCGCGGAATCCTCTACACTGTCGAACTGATTGAGGACAAAGAAAACACGGTAACCGGATACCACCCGCTCCAGCACCCGTGTGAGCAGGCAGTCACCGATCCGTTCACGTACCCATTCCAGCCACAAGTCAAACACCGGCCCTTCGGGTTTGTGGGAAAACGCATCCAGTTGTTCCAGGTACTCCGCGGAATCGGGCAGTTCTCTTCCCGCCAGGACAGCCAGGTCATCATCCGGAGCCGAAAACACGTGCCGGCAGGCGCGGATCAGGGCCGCGCGCACCATTTCCGCGGCCGTCAGCGTGGCGGCGCGTAATCTCGGGGTAAATATGAGAATTCCGGAATTGGCCAGGGGCATGAAATCGAGCACATGGCGATCCAGTCCGGCCCGGTTGTCCAGAATAACGTAGTCGGCGTTCAATTCCATCAGGCCCCGTTGAAGCTTTTCCATGTGCACCGGTTCCATGTTGACAATTTCGTCAATGAAACTCGCCGGGGATGCAATCACCCGAAAACGACGAAACAGGCCTTCGGGATCCAGGCTGCGGTTCAACCCCAGGGTGCACTCCTTTATGGGAACATCGCGTTTGATAAAGTGGTAAAGATCGCGCTGGATCGGCATGTCAAGGAAAGAACGCAGACTTGAAGTTCCCGGATCCAGGTCCACCAACACGGTTGTGCGCCGCCGCGCCAGAGTCAGGGCCGCGTTCAGCGCAAAAGTGGTCTTCCCCACTCCGCCTTTTCCCGACGATACCGGTATGATCATGCCGTTTCCCTCATGGCCGCGAATCCGTCTGCGGACACCGCTTCTTACTCACAGAACTTTGCCATTCCCTGCCGCGCCAGGGCGTCCGCCCGTTCATTCCACCTGTCTCCTGAGTGCCCCTTGACTTTTACAAAAGATATGTCCAGGGATTCAACCAGCTCCAGCAATCGTTCCCACAGGTCCCGGTTTTCAACGGGCCGGCGCTTGGCATTCAGCCAGCCGTTGCGTCGCCAGCGCTGGTACCACTTCTGGTTCATACAGTTGACCAGATAGGCGCTGTCTGAACGCAATTCCAGCCTGACTTCCGGCCGGCCCCAGGCTTCCAATGCCCGTATGCACGCCATAATCTCCATGCGCTGATTGGTTGTGTTGCGCTCACCACCACATATCTCTCTGACTTGGCTGTTTGTACGCATCACCGCACCCCAGCCGCCCGCATTGCGTTGAAACTGGTTCCCGGAACAGGCCCCGTCGGTATCGATCAACACGCCCGCATCCTTATTCCGATTCATGCTCAGGGTCTCTCTCGGGGTCGGGAACGCGCCAGAAATGGTTTATCACCTGGATATTCGGGCCCAGACTCAGGGAATAGATCAACGTACGGCTGGTATACTCCTTGGCCGCCGCTACAGCGGCTTCCAACCCGGCACCCCGAGCCAGCCATGCCGCTGCGGCGGATGCGAACGTGCACCCTGAGCCATGGTTATTGACGCCCCTGACCATGGGAATAGAAAAGGATTTAATCCCGGCATGGGTGGCCAGTACATCCACGGCCCGGCCCTGCAAATGCCCTCCCTTTAACAGAATAGGAACCTGAATGCGTTGAAAAAGTGTTTGTGCCGCGGCTTCCAGGTGTTCTTCACCATCCAGACTCTCATTCAGCAGGGCCTCGGCTTCCGGAATGTTCGGTGTAATTAAAAAGGCCCGGGGAAAGAGGCGTGTCCGCAGTGACTCAATTGCATCATCGCAAATCAGGCGTCCACCGGAAGTAGCGGCGAAAACCGGATCCACAACCAGGGGGATATGGGGTTGCGCCTCAAGTTCTTTTGCAACCACCTCGATGATCTCTTTAGAGAATAGCATCCCGGTTTTTGCGACCGTAACCGGGAAACCGTCAAGGACAGCCCGAAGTTGCCGCCGCACCATATCGGCATCCACCGCCTGAATGGCATATACGCCGTCAAGGTTTTGCGCGGTTACGGCAGTGATCACACTGGTACCGAACACCCCGCAGGCCGAAAATGTTTTCAGGTCGGCTTGAATGCCCGCCCCTCCGCCTGAATCGCTTCCGGCTATGGTTAATGCAACGGTATCTCTCCTCATCGCCCCCATTATAGAGCCCGGTTTTCAAAATTGTCAAATGCCTTCATCAGCGCCGATTCCCGCGTGCTGGCTGCGTAGAATTTACACTTATATGGGGTCCTTATTTTTCGATATCCAGCAATTCGACGCTAAAAATCAGCGTGGCGTCCGGCCCGATCTTTGGCGGTGAGCCCCGCTTTCCGTAAGCCAACTCGGGGGGAATGACAAAACGATACTTGGCGCCAACCCGCATCAGCTGAATGCCTTCCACCCATCCCGGAATCAACTCGTCCAAGCGGAAAGTCACGGGTTCTTTGCGCTCAACGGAACTGTCAAACACCGTGCCGTCGATCAATGTGCCGTGATAATGGACCTTCACCCGGTCACTGGGCTTGGGACTGGGGCCGTCACCGGGATTGATTACCGCATATTGCAAACCAGAAGGGGTTTGCATAACACCCGGCTTTTCTTTGTTGGCCTTGCGGAATGCATCACCCTCGGCGATATTTCGTGATGATTCTTCCTGGCGGCGCGCTTGGTCACGGCGCATCACATCCTGTTGAAATTGCTGCATGCGTTGCGCCACTTCCTCTGGTTTCATTCTCGATTCGCTTTCCTGATAGGCATCTTTTACCCCGGCTATCAGGGCTTCAAGATCCAGTTCGCCGGCAAGACGCCGGATATTGCTGCCGTAATTGTATCCAATCGCGTAACTTGTGCGGGCCGAATCGCTTTCCAATTCAAGCGGTTGCGAATCCGCGTCTTCGGCGGAGCCCCCGCAACCCAGCAACATCGCCGCCAGGATTACCACCCATACCACTTTTGTCGCCTGCATAATCATCTCCTCTCAATCGTCGTCTTACGACTCGTCGCCACTATAGCAGATGCCCCGCCCGGACTCAACCCGGCTTCGGCCCGTTTTGATTTTCCAGCATGTGGTTACGCAATCGCAATACACGCCGGAATGGGGCATGCGGACGTCGCAACTCCCGGGCGCCCCGGGTGATTTTGCACAGGCTCATTCCCAGTTCCCGGGCGATATCGCGCTGGGTCCATCCGGCATCCAGCAATTTAACCAATTCCCAGCGCCCGGCCAAATCCGAGATTTCCCGGGGAGTCAACAGGCTCTCCAGAAACCCGCGAACCAGCAGCGGATCTTTCATAAGGGCCAGCAGGTCCGCCACTTCATCCAGGGAAGCCGTCCTGTTTTTCATCTTTTCACCTCGGTTCCCAGTGTATGCGGATGACCGCGCCGGATCAAGTCTGACCCTGAGACGAATCCCGGCTGATCCTGTTCACGGTACGCAGGCAAACGCCATGAGTTTAGTGGAATCATCGGCAGCCGCTTCGAAATTCACTCCGACAGCTTTTTTGGCGCCCCGGAAAAATCTTCTACACCCGTCGACCCGAATCCATTGTCGCCCCGATGGCTGTCGTTCAAGCTTTCTGCCCACTCAACGCGGGCCTGCGCAACTTCCGCGATCACCAATTGGGCGATGCGCATGCCGGAGCTTACCTTGAAATCTCTGTTGCCGTGATTGATGAGGATTACCATAACCTCCCCCCGATAGCCACAATCAACCGTGCCGGGGGCGTTTAACACCGTAACCCCGTGTCGCCAGGCAAGGCCGCTGCGAGGACGAACCTGGCCTTCCATTCCCACCGGCAGTTCCATGGCGATGCCCGTGCCCACCCGTCGCCATTGTCCAACCGGGATCATGCAATCTTCGGCGGCAAAAAGATCCAGGCCGGCATCTCCCTCATGAGCGGCCCGTGGCAGTTGGGCATTCGTTTTCAGTTTCGAGCATCGAATTACAACCATATCGGCTCCCTATTAAAGTTGAAGAGTTGAAAAGTTGGGATCTATTACGTTTTGTGTGGGTAAATACACATTGGTAATTGGTAAGCGGTTGTGAGTATGAGTACCCGCAGGGCATAAAGCATAAGCGAACGCAAACGTAGGTTCCGGGGACCCATGGTCT
>DSBM01000155.1 GCA_011049425.1 Candidatus Aminicenantes bacterium | reverse complement strand
GTCCGACAGGGCGCTGGTAAAGGTGGCGATGCCCTCGGGAAAATTGTGGATGGCGATGGCCAGGGCGGTCATAAGCCCCATGCGCATCAGCCTGGGGTCCTCCCGCCTTTTCGGACTATCCGTTTTAATCTCTTCCACGCGGTGGACTTCGTGGGGGTTTTCAACGTTCGGCACCAGGCGGTCGATTACGGCGATCAAGAGAATGCCGGAAAAGAAGGCGGCCAGGGTCAGCCAGTTTCCGGTGCGGACTCCCCAGATTTCGATCAGGCTTTCTCTGGCTTTGCCCAGGATCTCCACAAACGAGACGTAGATCATGACGCCGGCGGAAAAGCCCAGGGCGGCGGAGAGAAAGCGGGTGTTGGTGCGTTTGCACAGCAGGGCCATGGCGCTGCCGATTCCGGTGGACAAGCCGGCAACCACGGTCAACCCGAACGCGATCAGTACAGTGGTACTTTCCATGGTGCTTCTCTCCGCACAAACGCGGATATTGTAGCCCATATCCGCTGATCAAGGCAACCCATTGATGTGCCTTGTCGGGCTCGCTATATCACTATATGTAGTCGTTATTTTAAAAACGACACCATATATTGTGTTTTTCTGTTGACAAACCCGGATTGGCTGTGTAACATACCTGTTAGAAGGAGAGAGATTTTCCCCTTTTCAGGAGTGTGTTCATGTCGCAGGAGATGTCTATTCAGAAACGGGACGGGCGTTACGCTCCCTTTGACAAGGAAAAGATCGGTCGCGCAATCGCCAAGGCCTTTCGCGCCGTTGGCCGCAAGGATCGTCAACAGGTTTCCCGCCTGACCGACGCGGTGGTCGCGGTGCTCGAAGAGCGCTTCTTTCAATCTCGCCTGGTTCCGAATGTGGAAGAGATCCAGGATATCGTGGAACGGGTGTTGATCGATGAGCAACAGGCGGAAGCGGCGAAAGCCTACATCCTGTATCGCGAAAAACGCGCGGAAATGCGCGACATCCGCCAGAACTTCCTGGACGGCATCAAGGTGATCGATGAGTACTTGAACATGCGTGACTGGCGCATCAAAGAAAACTCCAACATGTCTTATTCCCTACAGGGGTTGAACCTGCACGTGTCGTCCAAGCTGGTGGCCAAGTACTGGCTGCGCAAGTTGTATCCCCTGGATATCCGCATGGCCCACGAAGAGGGCGACCTGCATATTCATGACCTGGGCGTGCTCGGGCCGTATTGCGTGGGTTGGGACCTGGAAGACCTCTTAAGTGTGGGTTTTACCGGCGCGCGGGGCAAGGTGGAGTCGTTGCCGGCGAAACATTTTCGCACCGCCCTGGGCCAGGTGGTAAACTTTTTTTACACGCTACAGGGCGAAGCCGCGGGCGCGCAGGCTTTTTCCAATTTCGACACCCTACTGGCCCCGTTCGTGCGTTATGACCAACTCGATTACGCCGAGGTCAAGCAGTCGATCCAGGAATTTATCTTTAACCTGAACGTACCCACGCGGGTGGGATTTCAGACCCCGTTCACCAACCTGACCATGGACCTGGTACCCCCGGTCACCCTGCGGGACAAACCGGTGGTGGTGGGGGGTAAAACCCGCGAAGAAACATACGGCGATTTCCAGGCCGAGATGAACCTGATCAACCGCGCGTTCGCCGAGGTGATGATGGCGGGGGACGCCAGGGGCAGGATCTTCACTTTTCCCATTCCCACCTACAACATTGCTGATGATTTTGACTGGGAGGACGATGACCTTGAGCCCTTGTGGCGCATGACCGCCAGGTACGGCATCCCCTATTTCGCCAATTTCGTTAATTCCGATATGAAGCCGGAAGACGCCCGCTCGATGTGCTGCCGCCTGCGGCTGGATAACCGCGAGTTGTGGAAGCGCGGCGGCGGTTTGTTCGGCGCCAATCCCCTGACCGGATCTATCGGCGTGGTCACGGTGAACCTGCCGCGCATCGGATACCGCGCCGATGACAAGGAAACCTTTTTCAACCTGTTGGAGCGTCAGATCAACCTGGCCGTGGAAGCATTGGAGATCAAGCGCAAAAACATCGAGCGCTTTACTGATTCCGGCCTCTATCCCTTTACCCGTTTTTACTTGCGCTCCTTGAAAGCACGCACCGATGAGTTCTGGAAATTCCATTTTTCCACAATCGGCATTGTGGGCATGAACGAATGCGTGCGGAACTTCCTGGGTAGTGACCTGGTGGATGAAAACGCGCGGACCTTCGCCCTGGAAGTGCTGGACTTCATGCGTGAAAAGATCCAGGAGATCCAGGAAGAAACCGGCAACATGTACAACCTGGAGGCCACGCCCGCGGAAGGGGCATCGTATCGACTGGCGCGGGCGGACCGGGAACGCTATCCCGACCTGGTCAGCAGCGGCAAAAACGAGCCTTATTATACCAATTCGGTGCATCCGCCGGTGTCGGCGTTTTCCGACGTGTTTGAACTGCTGGACCACCAGGATGAATTGCAGGGCAAATTCACCGGAGGGACCGTGGTGCACCTGTTTTTCGGAGAGCAGATTCGCGACTGGAAAGTGGTGCGCGCCCTGACCCGCAAGATCACCCGGCGCTTTCACCTGCCCTATTTTTCATTTACGCCCACTTTTTCGGTTTCGCCGACTTCGGGCTACATCGCCGGCATCCACCATTTCGATCCCAGCGCGCAGCGCCGTGAAGACCTGGAAGAGCACGGCGTGGAAATCTTCGTGGACAAAGAGGTGCTTTCAAAGTTGCACCCGGATTCCTACCTGGTAATGGAAGAAACAGGCAAAGAGACCGACAACGCATCCACGTCGGCATCGGCCCGCAACAACGGAGGAGATCATGATAGAGAAAGAAACACAACCGCGAACTGAGCAGCAATCCGAAAAGGTGCGCATAAAAGTCATTCCCACTGAAGTCTATTCGCGCGTGGTGGGCTACTATCGCCCGGTTCAGAACTGGAACAAGGGAAAAATGGAAGAATTCCTGGAGCGTAACCTGATTGATCCGGATTCTTCCACCCTGTCGCAAAGCTGAAAAAGAGCCGGGTGAAGATCTGCGGGTTTATCGGCACCACCCTGATCGATTACCCCGGCCGGGTGGCGGCCGCCCTGTTCGTGGCCGGATGCAACTTTCGTTGCCCTTTTTGCCACAACCCTTCACTGGTGGTGCGGACCGCTGATTGCGAAGCGATCCCACAAGAAACGGTGTTTGCCGAACTGGAGCGGCGAGCCGGATTTCTGGACGGGGTGGCGGTTTCCGGCGGCGAACCCCTGATTCAGCCGGACATCCTGGAGCTCTTGCAAAAACTTCGTTCAACCGGCCTGGCGGTAAAAGTGGACACCAACGGCGCGCGCCCCGATGTGCTCAAAGAAGCGTTGCACCGGAACCTGGTGGATTTTATCTCCATGGACCTGAAAGCCGCGAAGGAAAATTACAACCGCGCGGCCGGAGTCGTGGTAGACCCGGACCTGATCGATCAATCGATCGATTTGATTATCCACGGCGGTCCGGCGCACGAGTTTCGCACCACCATGGTACCCGGCATCGTGGCTCCCGAAGACCTGCCGGCCATCACGGCGCGCATCGAGGGCGCCGCGCGTTTTGTCCTGCAGCAGTTTCGTCCAGACGTCACCCTGGATGCGCTCATGAAAGCGGTAAAACCGTACGCGGCGTCGGTCCTGCATGATGCCGCCCGCGCGGCCCGCGGCCATTTCGCCCAGGTCGATATCCGCGGAGCCTGATCCCCTTTTCCCGCCGCGCTTGCGCCCATGCGGGGTTTTAGATACAATGGCACTGACGCTCCGGCGCTCTTCCGTACCGGGTTTTTCAGACGAGGATATGAGTATGGCTGATTCCGTTCGAGTTCGTTTCGCGCCTTCACCCACGGGTTACATGCACGTGGGCGGCGCCCGCACCGCCTTGTTCAACTTTCTTTTCGCCCGCCGTCACGGGGGCTGCTTTCTGTTGCGCATCGAGGATACGGACCGCACCCGTTTCCAGCAAGAGGCCATGGATGAGATTTATTCCAGCCTGGAGTGGCTGGGCCTGGACTGGGATGAAGGCCCGGGCCGCGAAGGCGATGTCGGCCCCTATGTGCAGTCCGAACGCGCGGAGCTGTACCAGGCACATGCCCGCAAATTGCTGGATTCCGCAAACGCCTACCCGTGTTTCTGCACGCCCGAGCGGCTGGCCGCCATGCGCCTGGAGCAGGAACGCGCCAGGCTGCCCGGGGCCGGCGGGTATGACCGGCATTGCCGCAACCTTGATCCCGTAGAAGCGGCAAAAAAAATGGCCGCGGGCGAGGCCCATGTAGTGCGTCTGAAAGTTCCAAACAACCGCGTGGTGGTTTTCCGGGACGAAATCCGGGGCGAAATCGCCACCCGCGGCGAGCTCCTTGATGACCTGGTTCTGCTGAAATCCGACGGTTTGCCCACTTATCACCTGGCCAATGTGGTTGATGACCACTTTATGGGCATTACCCACGTGCTGCGAGGCGATGAGTGGATCTCTTCCACTCCGCGCCATATCTTGATTTACGAGGCGTTCGGCTGGTCACTGCCGGTGTTCGCCCATTTGCCGGTAATCCTGGCCCCGGGAGGCGGCAAGCTTTCCAAGCGCCACGGGGCGGCCTCGGTGACCGATTACCGCAACGCGGGATTTTTGCCCGAAGCCCTGGTGAACTTTCTGGCCCTGCTGGGCTGGTCCCCGGGAGAAGACCGCGAGATCATGAGCCGCGCAGAGATGATCGCGACTTTTGAGTTGGCGCGCGTATCGGCCAAGGCCTCGGTGTTTGATGAGCGGAAGCTGGAATGGATGAACGGGCAATACCTGGCGCGGCGCGACCCGCAAACCCTGCTGGATCCGGTGACGGAGATCTGGAAAAACAAGGGCTGGTTGAGCGGCGATGCGGCAGGCGATCCGGACTACCTCCTGGCGGTGATTCAGTTGCTGCAGCCGCGCAGCCGCAAAATCACGGAGCTGGTGGAACAGGCGGAGTATTTTTTTTGCGACCCGCGTGAATACGAGGTCAAACCCGCGCGCAAGCATTTCCGCGTGGAAGCCGCGCCGCGACTGCAGCGCCTGTTGAGCGAGCTGGAGTCGCAAAAAACGTTTTCCGCGGTGGAGCTGGAAGACCTGTATCGTCGCCTGGCCGAAGAAATGGAGATGTCCGCGGGCAAGTTGATCCATCCCACCCGGCTTGCGCTCAGTGGGGTCGGCCATGGCCCGGGATTGTTTGAGCTGATGGAAACCCTGGGCAGGGAGACGACATTGAGGCGCCTGCGCGCGGCGCTGGACTGGATTTCAAAGCGGGAAGAGAGCCCGGAGGCGGAACCTCCGGGTGCCGCGGGCAAAGGAGACGGGCAATGAGCGGCGAGCGGGAAATCACCACCAATTTCATTCGTGAGATCATCGCCACCGACATCAAAAGCGGCAAAAACGGCGGACGCGTGCAGACGCGTTTCCCCCCCGAACCCAATGGTTACCTCCACATCGGTCACGCCAAGTCGATCTGCCTCAATTTCGGGCTGGCCCGGGATTTCAACGGCTTGTGCAACCTGCGCTTTGACGACACCAACCCCATCCGCGAGGACGAGGAGTACGTGGAGTCGATCAAGAATGATGTGTGCTGGCTGGGATTTGAGTGGGGTGATCGCCTTTACTATGCTTCCGACTATTTTGAACGTCTGTACGATTGCGCGGAGGAGCTGATCCGCCGCGGCTTGGCGTACGTGGACAGCCTCAACGCCGAAGAGATCCGCGCCCATCGGGGCACGTTGACCGAACCGGGGCGGGAGAGTCCCTACCGAGAAAGAGGGGTGGAAGAGAACCTGGACCTGTTCCGGCGCATGCGCGCGGGCGAATTTTCTGAAGGCGCCCATGTGCTGCGGGCCCGGATCGACATGAAGTCGCCCAACCTCAATATGCGTGACCCCACCCTCTACCGCATCAAGTATGCCCAACACCACCGCACCGGAACCGACTGGTGCATTTTCCCCATGTACGATTTCGCCCACAGCCTGTCGGATTCCTTTGAAACCATTACCCACTCCATCTGCACCCTGGAGTTTGAAGACCACCGCCCGCTGTACGACTGGTTCCTGGAAAAACTCGAGATGTTTCCCTCGCGCCAGATCGAATTCGCGCGCCTGAACCTCAGCTACACCATCATGAGCAAGCGCCTGCTCCAGGGTCTTGTGGCTTCGGGCCGGGTTTGCGGTTGGGACGACCCGCGCATGCCCACCATCGCAGGGCTGCGGCGCCGGGGATACTCTCCGGAATCGATCCGTGATTTCGCCGACCGCATCGGTGTGGCCAAGCGGGACAGCACGGTGGACCTGGCCCTGCTGGAGCACTGTTTGCGCGAAGACCTGAACCAGCGGGCGCTGCGGTACATGGCCGTCCTGGATCCGGTCAAGGTGGTGATCGTCAACTACCCGGAAAACCAGGTCGAGATGCTCGAAGCGGTCAACAACCCGGAAGATGAAGCCGCGGGTACGCGGGAAATCCCGTTTTCGCGGGAGATCTATATTGAAAGGGAAGACTTCCGCGTGGATCCGCCCAAAAAGTACTTCCGGCTGTCGCCCGGCAGTGAAATCCGCCTGAAGCATGCCTACTACATCCGCTGCGCGAACTTTTTCATGGATGAAGCCACGGGGCGGGTCAAAGAGATCCATTGCACCTATGATCCCGAAAGCCGCGGCGGCTGGTCCCCGGACAACCGCAAGGTGAAGGGAACGTCCCACTGGGTGTCGGTCCAGCATGCCCTGGACGCGCAGATATGCCTGTTTGACACGTTGTTTACCGACCCCGATCCCCGGGCCCGGGCCGCGGCGGAAGAAAAGGAATTGTATGACTTCCTGAACCCGGAATCGCGGAAAGTGCTGACGGGGTGCAAAGTGGAGCCCGCCCTGGGCGCGGCCGTTCCGGGTGAGTATTACCAGTTCCTGCGCCGGGGCTATTTTTGCCTGGATTCAAAGAATTCCCATCCGGGGCAACTGGTTTTCAACCGTTCCGTTACCCTGCGCGATACCTGGGCCAGGATTGAAAAGAAACTGGAGTAAGAGATCAGGGATAGAGGTTGTACAGCATGCGGGGGAAGGGAATGCTTTCGCGAATGTGAGGCAACTTGCAGATCCAGGCCACGGTGCGCTCGATTCCCAGTCCGAACCCGGAGTGGGGCACGCTGCCGAAGCGGCGCAGGTCCAGGTACCACTGAAACACTTCCTCGCTGAGGCCGTGTTCGCGGATTTTCTGTTCCAGCAACTCCAGGTCGTGGATGCGCTGGCTGCCGCCGATGATTTCTCCGTAGCCTTCCGGCGCAATCACGTCCATGCACAAAACCTTTTTGGGGTCGTCGGCGTCGGGTTGCATATAAAACGCCTTGATGTCGGCGGGGTAATGGGTGATGGCGAGCGGGCGGTCAAAACTTCTGGATACAATGGTCTCATCCGTTCCGCCCAGGTCTTCACCATACGGGGTTTGTGATTCACCCGATGCTTTCAGCAGGGCGAATGCCTCGTCGTAGGTGATGCGGGGGAAGGGGGGAACGATTTTCTCCAGCGGGGCGGTATCCCTCTCCAGGGTTTTCAGGTCTTCCCGGTGCTGCTCCAGGACCCGGGTGACCACCGCGGCCAGAAGGTGTTGACTCAACTGGATGATATCGTCCAACTCGGCAAACGCCCACTCGGGTTCCATCATCCAGAATTCGATCAAATGCCGGCGTGTCTTGGACTTTTCGGCACGAAAAGTGGGGCCGAACGTGTACACTTTGCCCAGGGCCATGGCCGTGGCTTCGGCGTACAATTGTCCCGATTGAGAAAGGTAAGCGGATTCTCCGAAGTACTTGGTTTCAAACAGGGTGGTCGTACCTTCGGCGGCGTTGCCGGTCAGGATGGGCGCATCCGTCAATACAAAACCCTGGCTGTCCATGAAATCCCGGATGGCCCGGATGATGGCGGCGCGGATTCTTAAAATGGCGGTTTGCCGCTGGGAACGCAGCCACAGATGGCGGTGCTTCATCAGGAACGCCGTGCCGTGGCTTTTGCGCGCGATGGGGTATTCGGGGGCGATGTGGACCGGTTCCAGGTGGTCGACCTGCAACTCATATCCACCGGGCGCGCGTGGGTCGGCCTGGATGGTGCCGCGAACTTTCAGGCTGGATTCCTGGGTCAGTCGGGCAAAGGCCTTGAACATGGGGTGATCGGGGTCTTTTGACCAGATCGTGGCCTGAATGGTGCCGCTGCCGTCGCGGATCAGCATGAACTTGATGCGCCCGCTGTCGCGTAGGTTGACGATCCAGCCGCGCAACTCAACTCGTTGGCCGGTATTCTTTGCTGCTTCACGAATGGAAATCCACTGAGTCATTGCCCAATTATAGGAACCCGGCCGGTTCAAGTCAAGCGGGCGAATTCCAGGGTTACCAGTCCGGCTGGTATTTTGAAACGGAAAACATCTTTAGGTGGGGGGCGATCTGATCCGCGTCTCCTGTAATGATGACCACATCTCCCAGCACCAGGCTCTGGGAATCGTCACGGCGTTCGCGCGCCTGGTTGCGCAGCAATCGGTTGACCTGTTCCAGGGACACCTGTTGAAATATGCGCTGAAAGTTGTTCCGGTCGACCTTGGAATGGCGGATATCCACGTCGCACAGTTTTTCAAGGGTTTTTAGGCGCAAGTCGTTGGCAAATGAGGCGGAGTTGACCTTGAAGCGGCTGTACAGGTAATTGACTGCGTAAAGGTATTGCTTGCGGTCCACGTTCTGCAGCGCCAATTTGCGCCGTTCGCTGCGCGCCAGCATAACGAAGCGGCTGATGTTTTCCGCTTGCAGGCGGGAAATCGTGTTCGAGATAACGGAAAAGCGGCAATGATCCTGAATGTCGGTCTCAATGCGGATGTTGCCGAGTCCGGATAGGGCGGCGCGTTGGAAAACCACTCCCAGCGGCATGCCGAAGAGGATCTTTTCCGTGACCAGGGTGGCCATGTGGGCGTCACTGTTTACCGGTGGAATCACCTTGAACCAGAACATGGTCATGGGCGAGTTCTTGCCGGTGTGGAAAAGAATGACGTCGCTGCGGGGAAAATCCTGTGGATCTTCCACGCTCAGGGGTGTTTCATCGCGGCGGTAGTTGTTAAACGCCTTCTCTACCAGGCCGAATGTTACATAGGGCTTGATGTCTCCCTTTACAATCAAGGTGGCGTGGGAAAGGCGGAAGTTGCGGCGGAAATAGGTGACCACGTGGCCCAGGCGGGATCGCGTCAGGACGTCCCGGGAGACGAGGCCGAAACCGAGTGGATGGTCGGGGAAAAGATGCCTGTAGGCGAGCTGATGCACCACCCGTGTTTCCCAATCCTGGGTGCGGCGCATGCGGGTTCCAAAATAGAGGGTGCTGGATTTGAAACGATTCTGGCTGAAGTCATTGAAGGTAAAGAGCTTTTCAATAAACTGGATAAACGCGTTGAGCTTGTCCGGCAGAAAGGATACCTGGATACGGGTGTGATCTCCGCCGTTGATCACGGTAAAATCGCCGCCCAGGCGATTCAGCGCGGTCAGCAGCGAGTTGTGGCCATCCGCCAGCATGGGGTTGAACAGGTTTTCATAGGTGATCTGGGAGATCCCCGGGTAGGTACCCTTGTAGGGAGTCAACACAACCAGTTCAGCCACACAGAGGCGCGAATGGGGTTGGGGAATGACCTGCAGCCCCAAACCCTTGGAGCTGGTGAAACGGTACGTGGTATCTTGCGTCTGGGCCGGCAACATGGCAGGGGCAAACCTGAAGATAAGCCAGGCGATCAAAACCATTCCCGCAATGCGGATGTAACTATTTTTTGAATACATTGAAAATCACACGGTTCTTTTGAGAAAGGTATTTGCGACAGACCTGTTGAAGGTCCTGAATGGTGAACGCCTTCAGTTCACTCTCAGGCGAGCGCGCAAGACCTTTGGGACCGAATAAGTGGACTTGCTGCGCTTCCCTCAGCGCGCGCTGCTCCGGCTCCAGCATGGCTTTGCGCAAATCGATCTCCATGAGTGTGCGGGTCTGACGCAGGTCGTTGTTGGTCAAATTACCGCCGGCGAGAACGTCCAGCAATTGATTGACAAGATCGGCGGCTTTCTGAATGGCCATGCGGCTGGGTGAGGAGATCCGGAAGATGAGCGCGTTGGCTTCGAATTGATGCGTCATCTCCCTGGCGATGCGAATGTTGAGGTGGTTGTCCTGGTTGAGGATGCGGTCCAAGCGGGAATGGCGCGGGTCGGTGAGGAAAGACTGGATAATCTGGAAAGCCAGATAATCCTCGCTGACCAATCCAGGGGTGCGAAACCCGTAAATGATCGCGTTCATACTGGTGTCTGTATCTTTCCAGGTTTCTCTGGCCGCCTGCTCGCGCGGCGGAATCGCCTCAAAAGGTGGAGACTTTATTGCGGCACCATCGCTGTTAAGGGGAAAATGCTCTCGAATCAGCGATATGGCTTCACGGATTTTCAAGCTACCGCTCAGCACGAGAATGATGTTTTCCGG
Source organism: Candidatus Aminicenantes bacterium (assembly GCA_011049425.1). Taxonomy (NCBI): domain Bacteria; phylum Candidatus Aminicenantota; species Candidatus Aminicenantota bacterium. Next base: position 25,264 of record DSBM01000155.1, on the reverse strand, counting down.
ATTCTGGAAAACCGGGTAGCGGCTGCGGATTGAATCGTTGTCCAGGTTGCGCAGGACGTCAAGCGAACCGTATACCGGGTCCTGGTAAACCGTGTTTTCAAAAACCTTGGCGCGCACCCATTCCTGGGCGCGGAATATGGTGTTTTCACGAACCAGGGCAGACAAACGTTGGGAAAGATTGCGCTTTTGCGCATTCACGGACGGGTCGAAAAAAAGCAGGGAGGTCAGGCGTTCATGCTCCAGCCATAACGCGTTGGCAATGGTGTGATCCGGGATCAATTGCGAAAAATAGGCGTAGTCCATGCCCACACGCACGTTGCTTTCACCGGCGTTCCTGCGAATAAACATCAAACGATCAAAATCATCCAGGTTCTCCGTACCCAACATCATGAGGTACTGGTACAGGAATGAAGCACCGCGGATGGCCGGGGGATCATGGCGCACTCCGTTTTTATGGTAGGTCAGTACGCAGGTGGCCTGCATGCCGGGGATCGGACACAAGATCACCGTCATTCCGGAGGGAAGTTGATAGGTGTAAGGAGCCCCGGTATCTGCATGGGTGGAAAGGGGAATAAAACAAACGGCCAACAGTCCCAGCAAAACTCGTTTCACCAATCCATTGTACAGGGGAACCCTCGGGCTGGTCAATCCAGGCATCCGCTCATTTCTTCACCCGGACCTTCAGTTTGCCCTCTTCCCGGGCAATACTGATCTTGGCGTCCACCAGGTTGGCGGAGATCATCTTTGCTTTCAAGGAGTTGATCCATTTCTCTTTGGCCTCCAGTGAAATCGCGGGATTGAGCGTCATGTTTCGATAGCTGTTGAACAGTTGTTCGAACGAATCTTCACGGTTGAGGCTGACGTCGATTTCCTGGAATTTTGTGGTCGGGGATATTGTTTTGCCCCCGGCGGCGGAGCGTTCCGATTGCCGCTTTTGCGGATGATAATCGACTTCCAGTTCATGGAGTTGCTTCAGCCAGCGGTTGTTAAACAGGTTGAAGCGGGAGGCCAGGTTCTGGACCAGCAGGTTGATGCGGGGGGAACGGTGCTCTTCGCTCAGCAATCGGCGAATCAACATCTCGATGGTTTCGCGTTCCTTTTCAGGGGGGGCGGTGATCTCTCCGGCAAAAAACTGGTTATAGTGAATTTTCAGGTTTTCAATGCGGCTTTCAATTGCGCGAATATGCTCTTCCGTGCTTTTAATGCGGGAATCCCCGAGCCATTTCGGTTTGCGTTCATTCATGGATTCTCATCGTCCGAATCAGTATTTCAGTGCCCTCTCTTCGTTGTTTAGAATTCGGAATACGCCCTCCGCCAGCGCCTGGATCTCATCTTCCCCGGGATAGCAGTGAACCGGGGCCAGAAAACGAACCCGTTGTTTGATCAGGTCCGTGAAATACTCTTGATACGCCATGCCGCCGGTCAACAAGATGGCGTCGAGAGCCCCGCACACCACGGTGGATAAAGCGCCCACTTCCTTGGCGATCTGGTAAACCAGGGCGTGAACGATTTTCACGGCGGCCTCGTCATGCTCATGGAAGCGCTTGGTGACTTGTTTGAAATCCCGGGTTTCCAGGTAGGAATATACGCCGCCTTCGCCGAAAACCATGCGCGAAAATGCATCATATTCCATGCGGTTTTTCGTGATATACCGGGCCACCTGTAGAATGGGCAGGCCCCCGGCACGGTCCAGTGAAAAGGCGCCTTCCTGGCACGGATCCATGGCGTCCACCATTCGCCCCTTGTGGTGCATGGAGATGGATACCCCGGTTCCCAGATGAACCACAACGAGATTCAGGTCTGTGTATCGGCGAAGGGTTTCTTTGGCGAAACGCTTGGCCACCGCTTTCAGGTTCAGGGCGTGGGTGCGCATTTCCCGGGAAAAGGCTTGATGTCCGGATATGCGGGCCACGGGGTCGAACTCGTCAACCGTGATGGGATCTACGATATAGCAATCTATGCCGCCTTTCTGCGCGATTGAATAACCGATCTGCGCGGAAAGGTGCGACGCATGCAATCCCCGCCTGGCTTCGATCAAGTCGCGGATCATGGTTTCATCCACCAGATAGGTTCCACTCTCCATGGGTCTGAGGATTCCGCCGCGGGCGGCCACCGCCGCCAACACGCCGGCGTCGAGTTGGTGGGATTTGAGATAATCCAGCACCAGGCTTTCGCGGAACTCCTTTTGATCGTTGATCCCGGTAAATCGGGCCAGTTCCGCATCGTCGTGGCGGATCACGGTGGCGTCATCCAGCATGCCGTCTGTGTACAAGCCCACCTTGGTTGAGGTGTTTCCGGTGTTGATGATTAATATGGTTTTGGGCATCGGCCTAGTCCAGGTAGTTTTTCAATACCGGGTGCAGGCGCTCGCGCACCCCGGGGGAAATGTTTTTCGCGTCCGTCATCAGTGCGAATTTCAGCGAATTCGCACAATTACACGCTTCCGCCTGATCGATTTTGTCCAGGATCGCGGCCATCAACTTAACCGAATTGGCGATGTTCTTTTGCAGGATGCGCACAACCATGTCCGCATTTACGGGTCCTTCTTCTTCGTGCCAGCAGTCGTAATCCGTGACAAAGGCCATGGGCAGAAAGCACAGTTCCAACTCCTTGGCCAGCTTGGCTTCAACTGCCTGGGTCATGCCGATGATATCGAAATTCATTTTGCGGTAGGTTTCGGATTCCGCCCGCGATGAAAACTGCGGACCCTCCATGTTGACGTAAATACCGCCTTCGTGAACGGTCAACTCCAGCTCCCGCGCGCACTGGGCGGCAGTCCGGCTTAGCGCGGGGCAAGTGGGGTCCGCCATGGACACATGGGCCACGATGCCGTTTTCAAAAAACGTTTTTTCGCGCTTGAAGGTCAGGTCCACATATTGATCGGGTATGACCAGGTTCGAGGGGGCAATGTTCCGCTTGAGAGAACCCACTGCCGTAACCGAGAAAACCCGCTCAACTCCAAGTGATTTCATGGCGAAGATATTGGCGCGGTAATTGACCTCAGAGGGATTCAAGCGGTGTCCCTTGCCGTGCCGCGCCAAAAAGGCCACATTTCGCCCCCGGAACTCGCCGGTCAGAATTTGATCAGATGGGGGGCCATACGGCGTGTCTACGGTAACGAAGCGGGGGTCGCGAACCTCGTCCATCTGGTAGAATCCGCTGCCGCCAATGATTCCGGTTTCAATTGGTTTCATGAGATCTCCATAAGGGATAAGGGTTTCTCTCCAGTTCTAGCGGAATCAGGGGGAAATGTCAATCAATGGAAAGGGGGGGCGATTGCAGCAGGAGCAGGTCGCTGTAGCGGCCGTCCACCATGATAACGGGTGTGGTGCCGACGGAGTGTACCTGATGCAGGGTCCGGGATTTAATGACATGCGTTTTGACGGCGGAGCGGTTGATGAAGCGGCCGTATTTCAACTGCGCGTGCAAAAGGGGATCGACATCGGCCGGAAGGGACAGGCGCAGATCCGAGTGGCCGGCTTTAATGTTCAGCGTTTCCGGTATTCGCGCGAACTGGAGGTCAAGGTCCCCATGGGAAACCATGGCATCCAGGGTGGTCACGGCCAGATTGCGGCCATGGAGTGATTTGTAGTCGCTCTTGATGGCAAGAGTTACGGCATCCACCCGGGACAGAGAGATCGGCGCATCCTGGACCTGCAAATTGATGTTTCCTCGAATGTCTTGCAAATCAACCTGTTCATGGCGGTTGGACACAACCACGTCTCCGCGGACCTGTTCCAGGCGTATGCGCGCGTGGTGTCCCTTGACGAAAACGTCGCCGCATCGGCGAACATCCAGTTTTGAAAAGGAAGTGTGGATGTCGAGCGCGTCACGTATTTCCGACAGATGAACCCTGCCGTGCGTATGCTCCACGAATAGGGTGGACGCGTGATGGGCGGCTTCGAGATCGCCACGGGAAACATTGATCCGGCTGGGGTTCTGCAGGTGGTCCATTTCCACGATGCCGTAGCGGGAATAGACATCCAGGGGTACGGTCCGGGGCAAGCGGATGTCCAGGCGCACGCGAAGCTGTTTGTAGCCATAGTGTCCGGGAATATTCGTATGAATCGCGATTGTGCCGTCATCGCGCAGCGTTTTTTTGATTTCAACCTGATTTGCCATCTTGCGTGCTTCCTGGGCGGAAGCGTTGTAACATTCCACGGTGGGCAGGATTTCCAATGCTCCGGTTTCGTTGTTGCGAAAGGTCATGTCTCCAGCCGGGTTCACAATCAGGATTCGTTTCACTGGCGAATGGGTGACGGCCGGTTTTTCGATTCGTTCCACCGGTCCCTGCGACAATTTGCGCAGTGGTTCGCCGGCGTTGACACCCGCGGGGTTTTTCCCGGAATCGAGCAATTGAAAAACCAGGCCGAACGCGATCAAACCCAGCACGATGAGAATTTCGCTGCGCTTCATTACCGCTCGATCAAGTGAATGATGATGTTTTTCATCCCGATGTAGATCAGGATGACCGGCCAGAACCGTCCGAAAAACGTCCACAGGCTGAAATGCAGTACATTCATGTTATCCAGCAAAAAGAGTACGCCCAGTACCAGGAACAGAATGCCCGTGAAAATGGCGTCTATGCGATTGCTGTTCATTCGCCACCTCCTTTGCGGTTGGATTGATGCGAAAGCATGATGTGAATGCCCAGGGCGATCAGCAACAGCGGCCACAGGCGAACAACACGGGAAAAATCCAGCAGGTCCAGATTGTTCAGTTGAAACAGGACGCCCAGTAGCAGAATCAGCACGGAACCGAAAAGCGAGGGGGTTTCGGTTTCAGCGGGTGCCGCAGCGCCCGCGTGGGTCCCGCCTTTTCGCGGCACGCCCGCGGCATTGAAGCTGTCAATGATCTGGAAGATGTAAAATCCGGCCATCATCAATGCCAATACCGTCACTTCCATGGCCCGGGCATTGTATTCACTGACGTTTACCAGGGCGACGATCAGGGCGGCAAAAACAACCATATACGTGATGCCCCTTCCAATCATGCCCAGGTAGAGAAAACCGGATCCAGGGAAACAAACGGAGAGAATGGCTGCCAGGATCGGGCTTTTGGCACGTTGATCATAATGTTCCCGGTTATCCATTTTTTCCTCCTTCGTGATTGGCTCTGTCGGGGAATGGCTGGTTTGCATCGATTCTATTGTCCGGCGACATAAACAAGCCCAGGAATGGATTGCGATCGGACTCCGATATGCGTTCCACGTAAGCGCCTGCTTCAACGACAAAGGTTTCGATTTTGGAAACGGCCAGGTGCAAAACGCGGTTCGCCGGAGGGACGATGCTGGTAAAATAAAGCAGGTTGAGCAGCAATACCGCGGCACCCACCATGGCGGCCGCCCATTTCAGTACGGCGACGGTGCGGTTACTGATGGCCGGTTCTTCCGGAACCGGGATTTCCGCGATGTTGTATAAACGGTTTTTCAGAAAGAAAGGCACATCTTCCGTCAAGTCTTCGCACAGGTACAGAACTTGTTCCATGTGTTCCAGCAGGTCGCGACACCCGGCGCAGGATTGGATATGTTCGCGGACGGCATCCATCTCCGCCGCGCTCAGGTTGTTTTCGATATAGTTGGAAATCCGTTCTTCCACCAGTTTACAATCCATGGTCGTCTCCTTGCTGAAACATCCGCGCCAGTTTGATCCGCCCGCGGTTGATCCTGGATTTAACGGTTCCCAATGGGAGGTCCAGTGAGGCGGCGATTTCCTGATAAGAGTGGTTTTCAACATCGCGCAGGATCAAGAGGACCCGCAGCTCCGGGTCCAGTTGGTGGATGTGGCGACGCAGGCTCTGGATGTCCATGCGGTCGATCATGTGTTGCTCTTCATCGTGGTCATGAACACGAATGTCTTCGTTCAGCGGGAGTACATTACGGCTTTTACGGTTTTTTCTCCAATAATCGATGCAATGGTTTTTGGCCAGGCGCATGAGCCAGGCGTTAAAGTTTCCTTCCGGAGTGAACTTGTGGATATTGGAAAAGAGCTTGATAAAGATATCCTGGGTGATGTCGGCGGCATCGTCCGCATTCCCGGCAAAGTTCAACGCCAGGCTGTAAATACCTTTGGAGTACCTGTCCACTATCATGTTCCATGCCTCGGGATCACCAGTTGCGATTCGGTCGGTCAGCATCGTGATGTCCGTCATTTTCAACGTTTCGGCGGGCGAAAAGTTCCCATACTCCCTTTTTACGTTCTCACTTGCAGGAACAATCCCATGGACAGAGCCGCGAAAAGAATCAACGGTGCGAAAGCGGAAAGGGCCGGAGAAAGCAGGGTGGCCGTGCCCAGTGAGTTGAACATGCCAACGATACCCCAGAAAATCATGGAAAATCCCACAGCAATGCCGATCCCATATAACGTTCCCTTGCTGCCCATCATAAATGAAAAGGGAATGGCGATCAACACCATGATCAAGCTGGAAAAAGGGAACGCGTACTTCTGGAACAGTTCCGCCCGGAATCGCTGGGTGTCCGAGCGGTTTTCCTCCAGATAATGGATGTAGTTCCGAAGTTCGCGGATGTTCATGTGTTGGGTGTAGGCCACTTTGTGAAAAAAGAAATCGCGGCCCTCCGGTACCGGCAGTTCCAGGGATTCAAAAGCCGAGAAATCGGCGGGAGTGCCTTCCTGGAAACGGCGCTGGAAGCCGTCCGTCAATTGCAGGCGCTTTTCGCCAACCCAGGCGGCTGTTTTGGCGAACACCCGCTTCCCCATCTTAAAGTTCGGATCCAGTTTCAGCATATTGAATTGATGAATGACCTGTGTGCGTTGGTTCAGATGGTTGTAGAAATAAAAAGTGTTGTCTTTACTCTCCACCCAGTTTTTCTCTCGTTCCTTCAGGGTCGGATTTTCACGCTTGTGAATGATGTTGAGGGTTTCCTCCGCCCGCCGGTTGGCGTCGGGGGTGATTCTTTCCTGCAGGAAAAAGGCCGCCACGGAAAAAAGCATGCCGATCCACAATGCCGGCAAAGCAAGGCGGTGCAGGCTGGTGCCGCTGATCTGTATGGCGGTGATTTCGTTGTTTTTGCTCATCCAGGAATAGCTGAGCAGCACGGCGGTCAGCAGGGAAACGGGAATGGTGAACGCAGAAACGCTGGGGGCGTTGTAAATGACGTATTGCAGCGTGTAGTAGAATGGCACGCCGTTGTCCACCACGTCGTCTACGAGTTCCACGATGCCGATGATAAAGAAAACCAGCATTAAAGAGACGTAAGTCAGCAAAAAGGTCAGCAGGATGCGCCGCGACACGTAGTGGTCGATGCGTTTTAGCAGCCGGAGCCTGAACGCCTGGACGGTGACGACCAGGAAGGGTTTGCGGCTTTGCCTTTGTTGCTTGTTTTTGCGGACGGATGCTTTTCTTTTAAAAACCCGTGGCAGATTGCGTTCGCGCGAGTTCAGCTGGAAAAGCAATACCCCGATAATGATCAGAAAGATGTTGGCGGTCCACATTCCCACTCCCGGAGACAGGGTCTCTTTCAGAATGAGACTGCGGGCTGCTGTACTGATGGTATAGTAGACAAAAATAATGACGAGGGAAAGGATAAATCCACTGATTTTGCCGCCTTTCTGCGTGGACAAACCCAGGGAAAGTCCGAGTACGCCGAAAAGCAGGCAGGTAAAAGGCAGGGCAAACTTGTTGTGCAATTCCATGCCCAAAAGGATGTCGTCGGGCTTCTTTTGCTTGCGTTTCAACAACTCCGGAAAAACCAATTGGTGACTTTTGCGCGCGAAGTTCATCTCTACCCGTGAAGAGACATCTTCCTTGAGCAGACTGTAATGCGTAAGGGAGTAGGTTTCCTCCGGGTTGTTGCGTTTGTAGCTGTGCACCCGGGCATTCTGCAAAAGCAGGTGACTGGTATCATTTTCCCGGGAATGCACGAAACGCCCTGAAGGGGCCAGGATGACGCTGTCCGTGTCGCCGGATTTCACAGAGTACACAAACACATTTTCCCAAATGCCGGAGGCATCGTTGATATTGGAAAAGTACAACGTGACAAAAGGGAGTTCCCTGTAGAAGGTGCGCGGCTTAATGGTGGAAACGGCGCGTGAAACGCTGACCCGGGTCAACAGGCGGTTGAGGCGGAAATTGGCTTCAGGCGCCAGGAACATGATCAGGTAGGAGCTGAGCAGCCAGGTACCGAGGCAAAACAGCATTACCGGCCACAACAGGCGCCGGTTGTTGATTCCCATTGTTTTCAGGGCAATGGTCTCTGAATCCGAGCTCATACGGCTGAATCCGGCCAGTACTCCCATTAAAGTGGACATGGGAATGGTGAAGGCTAGAAGGTCGGGCAGGAGATAGAGAAGGATATTCAGGATAGTGGCCGTACTGGCCGCCTTGGCGACCAATGTATGCGACAGGAGCATGATGTTGTTGATCAACAGTGTGAAAGTGTAGACGCTCAAGCCGATCAGGAAAGGAGAGGCGATTTCTTTGAGGATGTAGCGGTCCAGGGATTTCCACATGGCAGATATCATAGCACAGACGCGGTCTTTGGGTCTATGCAGACGAAACATTTGCCCTTGGGGAAAAACTGTGATACGAGAAAGAGGAGACAGGTGGCAGGAAGGCAGGAGACAGGTGGCAGGGTTTGACACGTGTACGGGCGGTTCGCGAACCGTCCGAGTGAAAAGTGAAAAGTGAAAAGTAGAAAGCAAGGAATGTTTTTTCTGCCTTCTGCGTTCTACCTTCTACAAACACAGATAGGGCTAATGGCGAGAGTAAGCTGTTACTTCTTTCCCTCCCTCAACTCTCTCAACTGCCTCAACTCTCTCAACTTGTCATGTGCAAGGAGATAAATTGACAACTGACCGCAGATACCGCCAGGCAATCTGGGGATTGCTTGTATTCGTTTTGATCCATGGCGTGGGAACCCTGGCCGCGGATACGCCGCCACTGACCCTGGTGATGTGCCACCCCACGACCGGGCAGATCCGCAACATACTTCAATTGCGCAACCAAGGCTTGTTGCCTGCAGAGCCCATGTGCTTGATCGGGGTGTATCATCAGGATGAGAAAACCGATTACGCGCCGGCAAGAGATTTTGTTAACAAAGAAGGTCTTACCTGGGTTGAATTCACGGTGCTCCGCGGGCTGGCGAGCGCGGATGCCGCGCACGGCCAAAACCCATGGACCGCGGATTTTCGCCGCTTGCTCGGCCGTGCCCACGGTGTGTTGTTTACCGGGGGCAGCGACCTTTTGCCCAGGGCTTATGCACAGTCCCACATGTTGTTGACCGATGCCGACAACCCGGCTCGCAACCAGTTTGAATTGTCATTTTTCCGGCATCTGTTGGGGAATCCCCATCGTCCCAATTCTGACGCCTGGTTGGAAAGTGAAAAAGGCTTTCCGCTGCTTGCAATCTGCCTGGGCGCGCAAACCCTGAATGTGGCTTTGGGGGGTGCCCTCTGGCAGGATATTCCCTGGCAGGTGTACGGTTTGCACACGGTTGAGGAGGTGTTGGCGTCGGGGCCGGATCAAATCCACTCTTCACGGTATGCGGCCATGTTGAATCCGGGCATGGAAGATCTGCCGCCGGCTTTTCATTTTATTCGCTGGCGGGACGAGGCGGATTGGCTGAAACGTCTGCCTGCCGCTGCTGAACCGGTCGCCGTCCTCTCGAGTCATCACCAGGCCATCTCAGAATTGGCGAAGGACCTGGTGGTTGTGGCCAGATCAATGGACGGGCGCGTGGTGGAAGCGGTGGCCCATCGGCATTATCCCAATGTACTCGGTGTTCAATTCCATCCGGAATTTGCCGCCCTATTTCAGAGGGATCGGCTTTATCGTGCGGCTCCCGGCCGAGAACCTTCCATGTCTCTTGTCGATGTGTTGGAACGGCGTCCCGGTTCAAGTGAATTTCACCGGCAGTTGTGGCAATGGTTCAGCCATGCCATGAAACAAACCCGGCGCACCCGCTTGAAAAACCGGTAAAAGCGGCTGTTTTTCCCCGTATTGCCTTTTCTTTAACCGCCCTGGTTTGCTTTTTTCGTGGATCTCGCCTATAATATCCGCCAACATGAGGCAGTTAAATGGCAGAAGAACTGTTGAAGAGCATTACGCAACTGAGCAAAGAGCGCGGAATCTCTCCCGACATTTTTTATTCTGCCATTGAAGACGCTCTCTTAACGGTTTCCCGCAAGTACTTCCCTCCGGAACAGGAGGACAACGTTCAGGTTGAGATCGACCGTGACCGCGGCCGGATCAAGGTTTACATTACCAAAACGGTGGTTCGTGAAGTCAAGGACCCGGCTTTCGAGATTGCCTGGAAAGAAGCGTTGAAACTGAATTCACGGGTCCGTGAAGGTGATGATATCAAGATCTTTTTACCTGGGGAAACCCTGGGCCGGGTGGCGGCTCAAACGGCCAAACACATCATCATGCATAAAGTAATGCAAGCGGAACAGCAACGGATCTACGACAAGTACCACCCCCTGCAGGGGACATTGGTTTCGGGTGAAGTGCGCCGCGTGGAAAAAGGCAACGTCATTGTGGGAATGGATGTGGGTGAGGCTGTTTTGCCTCCCAAGGAATTGTCTCCCAAGGATGAGTTTTTTCGCGGCGACATCGTCAAGTTCTATATCAAGCGCGTGTTTTCTGAAGGCAAGGGCCCGTTGATCCTGGGGACCCGTTATCAAAATGATTTCATAGAAGCACTGGTGAAACGGGAAGTCCCGGAGGTTTCCGAAGGGATCGTGGAAGTTTATGCGATTTCCCGGGAACCCGGCATCAAAACCAAAATCGCCGTCTTTTCCAACGACAAAACCGTAGACCCGGTGGGTGCCATCGTGGGTATGAACGGCAATCGGGTGTTATCGATTACCAAGGAATTGCGGGGCGAGCGCATTGATGTTATCGCATGGAGCGAGTCCCCGGAACGCTTTATTGCGTCCGCCCTGAGTCCGGCCGACGTGTTGAAAGTCGTGATTCTAGACGAAGAGAACCGCAAGGCGGAAGTAACGGTTACCGATGATTCCCTTTCCGCAGCCATCGGCAAGCGGGGAGTCAATATCCGTTTGGCTTCAAAATTGACCCAGTGGAATATTCAGTTGACCAACCGCATGGAAAACCGGTCGGACATGGTTCAGAAAAAACTCTAGGGGGATTGTGTATGCAGAGCATCAAACTACATGAAGCGACAAAGCAATTCAAGATATCGAATAAATTGGCTATGTTTTTCCTGGAAAGGCAGGGCCTGCCGGTAAAATCGCATTCTTCGGTGATTTCCATGGAGCAACTTGAGTTGTTGCGCGAGTTTTCCGCGGGCGGCCCGGAATTCAATGCGATTCAGAAAGAGTTCAAGGCCATGGAAAAAGCCCGTAAAGCGGCGCCCAAAAAGACGGATGCGCCCAAACCGGAAGCGGAGAAGCCGGTTGAAAAAGAGCCGGAGCCGGTTGCAATTCCGCGGGAAACAAAGCCCGAAACGCCATCGCCGACCGAAAAAAGAAAGCCGCACACCCCTCCCCCTTCACCCCGTAAAGAACCCTCCGCTGAAAAATCCGCGACGCCATCCACTTCCAAAGCGGCCCCTGAAGAACGCCGCATCGTTCGCCCCGAAAAAGCCAAATCCGGCACTCCAACGAAAGCACCGGTTGCGGCTAAAGATAAGGCTGAAGAGGCCCCGAGAACACCCAGGCGCACGCCGCCCGTGTCTGCTCCAGATGCGTTTATGCCCAAAATGCCCGCGTCGCGACCGCGTCAGCGTTTTCGTCAACCTCCCATGATGCGACGCCCGCGCCGGTCCGGGGGACGTGGCGCCGGTACGCGTAAGCAGCCTCCCACCACCTTGCCGCCGAAAATAGAAGAAATGGATCTGCCCGAATTAATTCGCATTTCCGATTTTATCACCATCAAGGAACTCAGTGACCAGTTGAACATCAAGCTCAAAACCCTGTCCCTTCACCTGGAGGAGCTGGGCCGGGAATACCTGGCCAACCAGATCGTAATGCCCGAGGACGTGGCGGCATTGTGCGAAAAACTGGGAGTGAAGCTTGAAATGGAGTCCTACGAAGACCACGTTTTCGGCGTGAGTTTGAAACATAAGGGTGTGGCTGAAGTGGTTCGCGCACCGGTGGTTACGGTGATGGGGCACGTGGATCACGGCAAAACCACTTTGTTGGATACGTTGCGCAAAACCCGCGTGGCCGACGGCGAAGCCGGGGGCATTACCCAGAGTATCGGCGCTTATAAATTGAAGGTGCGGGGAAACGACATCATTTTTATTGACACTCCGGGTCACGAGGCTTTCACCAACTTGAGGGCCCGGGGCGCCAAGGTGACCGATATCGTGATCCTGGTGGTGGCCGCCAACGACGGGGTACAGCCCCAGACGGTTGAAGCCATCAACCATGCCCGCTCCGCCGGGGTCCCCATGATCGTGGCCATCAACAAGATGGACATGGAGGGAGCCGATGCCAACCGCGTCAAGCAGGAGCTCAGTCGCCATGAAGTGCTGGTTGAGGATTGGGGGGGTGATGTGGTTGGCGTGGAAATCTCCGCCACGGAAGGCACCAACCTGGACTCACTGCTGGAGATGATCGTGCTCGTGTCGGAAATCCAGGAATTAAAAATGTACGCCAATATTCCCGGCCGCGGCATAATCATTGAGGCCCGCCAGGATCCCAAGTTGGGCCCCATCGGCACGTTGTTGCTGTTGCACGGGGACGTAAACCGGGGCGACCACTTTATCTGTGGAAACGCCGTCGGCAAAGTGAAAACCGTTTTCGATGACAGCGGGAAAACGTTGAACCGCGCTTCCGCCCCGATTCCGGTCGAGATCATGGGTTTTGACGCCGCTCCGGATTCCGGAGACCTGTTTCAGGTGGTCAAAGATGTGGACAAGGCGGCCAAAGTAATCGAAATCCGCTTGCAACGGGAAAAAGACAGCCGCACCCAGGAAATGGACAAAGAAAAGAAGTTGAGCCTGCACACGTTGTTTGAAAAGATGCAGGAAACCGAGGTGAAACTGATTCCCGTTGTGGTCAAAGCGGATAATTTCGGCTCGGCGGAGGTTTTGCAGGATGTGCTGTTGAGAAAGGTCACGGAGAAAGTCAAAATCAACATTGTCCATTCCGGAATCGGCAATATCACGGAAAGTGATATCCTGCTGGCCTCGACTTCTGAAGCGTTGATCGTGGGATTTAACGTCAAAGCCCCACAAAAGATCCTTTCGTTGGCCAAACAGGAAGGCATCGAGATCAAACTGTACAACGTGATCTATCATTTGATGGAAGATATGGAAAAGGCCATCCGCGGTGAGATGGAGCCTGAGTACGAGGAAACCCACATCGGGACGGTGGAGGTGTTGCAGAAGTTCAAGATCTCCAAGCTCGGGGTTGTGGCCGGTTGCGTGGTGCGCGAGGGCAAGGTGACCCGAAAATCGCGAATCAAGGTGATGCGCGGCAAAGACCTGGTATTTGAGGGCGAAGTCGAGACCCTGCGTCGTGTCAAAAATGATGTCAGCGAAGTCAAAGCCGGCACGGAATGTGGAATTCGGGTCAAGAATTTCAATGCCATTGAGATCGGCGATATTCTCGAAGCGTACGAATTGACCGAAAAACCGCTCTAATGATTGTGGGGATCATGGTGCTGGATCTCTATTCCGGAAACACCCACAATTTAAAGGAAAAGCGTCGGCTTGTTCTCAGCCTGAAAGAACGCTTGCGCCGCCGTTTCAATGTGGCCGCCATTGAAAGCGCCTACCAGGATTCCTGGCAGCGGGCGCAGATCTCAATGGTTACCCTGTCCATGAGTCGGCAAGTGTTGGATCAGCTTCTTTCCCGTATTGAAAACTTCGTGGCGGAAACCTACCCCATGTTTGTGGTAACGGTTGAACGGGAATTTTTTTAATAGAGAAAATCTGGTGAGTAACCACAAAGAGGATCCAGCCGGGCAAGACATTCCCACCCGCATTGCCCGGGTGCTGCGGGAAGCTGATCGCATTGCCGTGACATCGCATGTGCGTCCGGATGCCGACTGCATCGGCAGTGGATTGGCCATCAGCGCCATGTTGCGGCAGATGGACAAAGATGTAGCCTTTTGCAACACTGATCCGGCGCCCTTTCCTCTCACACGCCTGCCCGGCTTCGAGTCCATCCAATACCGCCAGATCTATCCGGACCCTTTTGATGTCCTGGTTTTAATTGAAGGCAGCACCGAAGACCGGAATGGTCAAAAACATCTGGACCACTATCGAACCATTAACATCGATCACCATGCCACCGGGGGCAGTAACGCCGACATCAACTGGGTCTGTTCCGGGGCTGCAGCCGTGGGCGAACTGATCTATGAGCTCGGGATTAAACTCGGGGTTGCCTTTACTCCGGAGATCGCATTCAACCTGTATGCAGCCATTGCGTCGGATACCGGTTCATTCAAGTATTCCAACACCACTTATCGTTCACTGTTTATCGCATCTGAACTGGTGCGACTCTCCGGGATCGAGCCCAGCGATGTAGGCGAATTGCTGTTTTACTCCAATCCCCTGGAAAAAGTACGTTTGATCCAGAAAGTCCTGTCCACCCTGGAGTTAACGCTGGGCGGCCGGGTCTGCATTATCCGCTTCGAACGGAATTTTCTTTCCCACCTCACCCTGAACGACATTGAAACAGAGGACATCGTTTCCATTGCCCGCTCAATCCTGGGAGTGCGCATGACCTTGTTTTTCAAAGAGATTGGAGAGGGGCGCTTTCGTATTTCACTGCGGTCAAAGGGAGAGTTAAATGCGCAGCAGGTGGCCCGCCGTTTCGGCGGCGGTGGTCACGACCATGCCGCGGGTTTTTTTTTCGAGGGTGATTTAGAGGAAGCGCGAAGAAAAGTACTCGCGGTTGTGAAAGAGCAGTTATCATGATCCACGGATTGTTGCCCCTGGCAAAACCAGCGGGGATTACATCCCATGATGCGGTGCAGCATGTGCGCCGCGTGTTCCCCGGCCATAAAGCCGGCCACTTCGGGACCCTGGATCCCATTGCCGAGGGTTTGCTGCTGGTTGGAATCGGTCAGGGCACGCGATTGTTCCAGTTTTATCAATTGTGTCGCAAGGTGTACTCGGGTGTGGTGCGTTTCGGTGTGGCCACTACCACGTACGACGCAGAAGGTACACCGGTGGGAGACCCGAAAGAGATCGACCTGTTCGGGGTTGACCTGGAGACATTGCTGAACCGCTTCCGCGGGCGAATCACCCAGGTACCTCCGGCCTATTCCGCCAAGAAAATGCATGGACGTCCCCTCTATGCCTATGCCCGCAAAGGCATCGAGGTGATTCCCAAGCCGGTCGAGGTGGAAGTTTTCGCCTTAAGCGGACGTGTCGTCGATGCCCGCAGGCTGGAATTCTCTGCGCAAACGGGTTCCGGGGTTTACCTGAGGTCTCTGGCCCACGATATGGGGCAGATCCTGGGCTGTGGAGCTTATCTGGAACACCTCAGCCGGGACGCGGTGGGGGAATTCAAGTTGGAAGATGCGGTTGACCTGGCTGAACTGGAGCGGCGGCAGGATGGCGGGAATGATCCGTCCCGGTTCGTGGTTCCCATGGAAAAGCTCTTGCCCGATTGGCCGACCCTGGCGGTCGGCAAAGAAGGGAAGCGATCTGTCTTGAACGGCAACCCGCTTTGGGTTCGGGACGTAACTCGCATGGTGTCCGCTGTTCCCAGTCCCATGTATCGGGTGATGGATGAATCGGGGCATCTGGTAGCCCTGGTTTCGCGGGAAGACAACGGACCGCGGTTCAGCCCTCGCATGGTCTTTCCGGAAGACGACAAGTAGAAGGTAGGGGACCTCAGGAGTATTTGTAGGAAGATCTCCTGGGAGCAACAGTAGGGATTGCCTGGGAGAACTTGTAGAAGGTAGAAAAGAGCACTCCCGGCACCAAGGTTTCGGGCGACCGGCCGGTCGCCCCTACATTCCCAACTGTTTTTATTCCAGGCGGGCGTATGCCATACGCCCTCTACCGAGGGTTTTTCCTGTCACCTTTTTTTAACCTCTTTCCTCTTCAACTCTTCAACTTTCTTAATAATAGATAATTACGGAAAATTCCCCGTTGTTGTCGGACAAGTCGTGATCGTTGATGCCCATAAACAACGAACCCTGCCTGGAGACGTGAAATGGTGCGCGGTCATCGCCCACATAGAAAGGCGGGCCGTCGGCGCCGATTTTGGCGATCACGGCCCCAACGGGTTGATTGGGCATGGGGTTGCGGGCGTCCAGTTTGGGAGAGATCTTGCCGTTCTGAAAGACTTTGGTGTTGTCGTCGATCTGAATGGAGCCCGAAATGGAGAAGAGGATATCCTGGCCGATCTGCAGTTGAATGCCCGTATTGACCCAGCGTTGATCGGCGGGCAGGCTGATTTTTTTGATGCGCTTGCCGCGACGGAATTTGCGGTAATTGGCTTCGGTTTCAAATGATGAAACCAGGCTGGCGTTCTGTGGATCGTTGAACTCCAGTTTCCATACCTGGTAGAGGGGAAAGCGCATGCTGGAATGAAACTTGCCGAATTTGTATACATTGAAAAAGATGGTGCTGTACTTGAAAGCCACGAATTTTCCGTCATAGACTTTGCCATCCACGGTGTACAACTGGTCGGCCGCAAGGGGTAACGCGATCAGAATCATCAGTAGCAAACCGATGATGTGAGTGTCAATTTTCTTGGCTGAGCGGCGCATATTCACCCTTATAAACGATTTGTGTGGTGTTTTCAACCGTTATTCCGTCCAAGTTGCCGCCGACATGGATTCCGGAGGCGCCGGCAGAAAAGATAACCGTTTTTTGGGCTGCGAGGCGCTGTTTGTGCAGTACGGCAAAGATGGCTGCGCACCCCGTAGAAGATGATTGCGTGATTCCGACTCCACGCTCGATGAAGCGGGCATGCCAGTGTCCCGGCGTATTTCCGGGGCGCACGACTTCCACGTTGATCCCTTCCGGGAAGCGGGTGGAACTCTGCAAGTGTTGCCCCAGTTCAACCATCTCTTTTTCGGAAATTCCCGATGGTACCAGGCACACCGCGTGGGGGTTGCCGACGGACACCGGGAAGAAATCGATTCCATCGGAAGCGTACCCACCCGCGCGCTTATCCAGAAAGGGAAATTGTCGATAATTTGCAAAGTCAGCCGGGCCGATTTCCACGCTCATGTCCACCCGGGGGAATCGGCGTTGTTTGCAGGCGATGCGGCGGGGTCCCACGGCGGTCTGAAGCGTGATGGAATTGAGTCCGGGCTCCAGAGCGAAAACGACCGCGGCGCATCCGGCCATGCCGTTCCCGGACAACTCGGCTTCGCGACCGTCGCGGTTAAAAACTTGAAATCCGAACGTTCCGGAAGAAATGGAGCAACGTGCCACCAAGCCATCGGCTCCCATGCCGTTGTGCCGGTCACAGATCGCGTGTGCGAATTGCCCCAGACGGGAACGCCGCTTTTCCGAAAGGGATTCGAGATCGAGCTGCAGAAAATCGTTGCCGCAGCTGACCGTTTTGATCAAGTCGATCCGCTGCGGAATGCCGGCAAGAGAAAACAGAGCGTTCATGGTTGCAGGTTCACGGAAGCCGCGGTTTGTGAGTGTTCTCCGCCGGGTTCGGTTTTTCCCAGGCTGTGGATGTAGGCCAGGATGCCATCATAAAGGCCTTTGGCGATTTGTTCACGGTACGCATCCGTGTTCAGCAACCGCGCTTCGTCTTTGTGGCTCAAGAACGAGGCTTCCACGAGAACGGAGGGCATTTCCGCTCCGGCCAGCACATAAAAAGGCGCCTTTTTTACACCCAGATTTGCGACCTGCTTGTGTTGTTTTCTCAACGTATCCGCAAGGTTTTTCTGCACGCTCGCGGCCAATGCTTTGGATTCCGTTACTTTCGCGTTCTGCATGATTTTTTCGATCAGAGATTTCATTTCCCCGATCGATTTGGTGCTGACGGCGTTTTCCTGGGCAGCCACCTGGGTCGCCCACGGATCGGTGGTGAAACTGAGATAGTAGGTTTCCACCCCTCGGGCTTTTTTGTTGGGCGCCGCGTTCAGGTGGATGGACACAAACAGATCGGCTTTGTGTGAATTGGCGATCGCGGTGCGTTCTTCCAAAGAAATGTAGCGATCGTCATCACGGGTCAGGGTGACTTTGAATCCGGCTTTTCCGCCAAGCAGCAGTTTGAGCCGGCGTGCGATGTCCAGGGTAATGCTTTTCTCTTGAAGCTTGAGTTGGGGGTTCGCGGTGCCGGGATCCTTGCCGCCGTGTCCCGGGTCTACAATGATGTGATGTACGCCCAGTCCGAGTTGCCGTGCCAAAGAATAACCGCCGTCGCTCGTTTCAGGGAGAGTCGGGGCCGACGCGATCTCCCGCTGTTGCTGATAGATGTCGAAGACGATCCGGTCCGGTCCGCGCAGGTAAAATTGGCGATACCTCCCGATCTGGAAAAAATCAAAAACCACCCGCAGGGTGTCTGCGTTTTGTTGCCCCAGGCGGACCCGTTTCAGGTTTCCCGTATCGATCGGGATTTCCGGGACTTTTTCCCTGGGGAAGTCCGCCCCCATGCGACAGGGCGTGAGATCAAAATAGAGCCGGGTTACTTCTTTTCCCGGGAGTACTTTTTCCCGGATTTGCATGGGACGGCTCAGGTCCAGGACCACCCGGGTGTAATCGGGATAATTGTAAAAGCGAATGTTGTTCAGCGTTGCCCGGGTCGTTGCCGCAAAAGCAAGCGACGACAGGGCCAACAACAGAATCCCGCAGAAGATGGACTGGTAGTTATGCGTTGATCGCGGCACGGCGGGATCTTGAGTTTTCCGAAACGGGCCCCCAGGGGGGGTGTCCCCCCCCGGGCAATGATACTGGATCAGAACCGGCCCATGAAAGACCCGATGCCGGGAAACGCAATGACACGGGCCAGGTAGTTGATCAGCAGGGAAACCACGATGACCAGAATCAGGGTGACGACAAAATAAGCGACGGCTTTGTCTTCGGGTGGGTTCTTGACGATTTTAATGCCCAGGTAGAATAGAAACAGGGCATAGAGGCTGACGATGAGGGTGATTACGGAAAGCGAGGGGATGAGCAGCAGGATTCCGGCTACCCAGGCCGGGGTCCAGGCGTATACCGCGATTTTCATGGATTCATTCAGGTTTTTCTCAGCTCCGAAGGAAGAAGCCAAGAGATCGATAATCATGCCCATAACATAAACCCCGACCAATGCCAGTACGTACTGGAATATGGCCCAGAGCAAACCCCGGCCCACGGGAATCCGGAACGTGCGCAGACCGAAGTTGATGCCGATCAAGGAATACCCGATGAAGCCGGCCAGGGCGGGTATGGCGGCCAGGATCATGGCGTATTGGGTAAAGAGGGCGGCAATGGATGTGTCTTTCCCCTTGATTTTTTCCCATTCTTCTTTGGGCTTGGTTACGAGGGCCAGACAGCGCTGCAAGATGGCGTTAAAATTCATTAGAGCCTCCTACCTGGATAGTTATCCAAGTCTGTATCAAATTGTACCTTCACTCTTCAGGGAAAGTCAATCCGTTGTGATTCATTCCGGAAACGGATGTGCAAACGGGGGTCGTGGGTGATTTACCTGCTGCCGGCGCTTTTGTCTTCGTTTTCCATAGCCCTGATTTTGCGCTGGGTGGAGCGCCGCGATCTTCCGCGGCTGGTTGTAATCGCGAGCAACTATGCCACCGCCACCTTTGTGGCCATGGGCGGCCCTTCCCGGCGAAGCATAGCCATGCCGCCCGACGCGCTTTTTGCCGGGATGGGATTGGGCGTAATGTTTCTGGTGGGGTTCATGGTTTTCGGGCTGGCCCTGCGCCGGGAAGGCATGGCGCCGGCTGTTACCATGGGCCGCATTTCCCTGATCATTCCCGTCCTGGTGGCGGTGGCGGTTTTCGGTGAGTCGCCGAGCGCGATCGATGTAACGGCTCTGGTCCTCATTATCGTGGTTCTGTGGTCATGGGAAGGGGGCAAGAAGCGCATCGCGCCGGTGTTGCTGGTGCTTTTTGCTTTGTTCGGATGCATCAGCGCGATGTTGAAATGGTTTGCCGTGGTGCATCCGCATGTTCCCGAGAGTCGCTTCCTGACTGTGGTTTTCGGCGCCGCCCTGGTTGGCGGCTGTATTGTGGTGGCAGTTCGCAGGCAACGGCTTTCCGGTTTTGCCGTGGGTATCGGATTCGCCCTGGGCATTCCCAACTACTACTCTTCTTTCTTTCTTGTGAAGGCGTTGGAAAAGATGCCGGCCTTTGTGGTGTTTCCCGTTGTGGATACGGGGGTGATCGTGTTGTTCGCCCTGGCGGGGACGTTCTGTTTCAGTGAACGACTGGGCAAAAGGCGCCTGGTTTCCGTGACTCTGGCCATGGTGGCCCTCATCCTGCTGGGAATCTCGCGCTGAAATGTGTGAATTCCGGGTATGGTTCGGGTAATTGTTACCCGCAATCTTTTTTGCAGGCAGTGTCCGAAGCAGTCCAAACAAAGACCCCGTGGGGCCCGCGAAGCAATGCCGGGTTATCGGAATAGAGGCATGAGTTTTGCTGCTTAAGGGAATCAAGGAGGCGGTGGTCCGGATGGCCAAGCGACAATTTCCGCGCTATCAGAAAAACCTGTTGGTCAATATCAGCAGCAATGGATTTGACGGCCTCGGGCTGGTCATGAACGTATCCAGGCGGGGAGTTTATGTTGAATCCCCGGAACTGTTCGCTCCGTATACCCGCCTTTCATTGCTGCTGGCCGCGGGCAATGAGTTGATTCCCTTAACCGGAATCGTGGTCTGGAACAACACGGATTCCGATCCCAATGTTTCCGGAATTTCCGGCGGAATGGGCATTCAGATCAAACGCCCGCCCCGCAGGTACGTGGAGTATCTGGCGGATTTCAGTCTTGATCAACGGCCTTGACAAGCTTTTCCCCGCGGCATAGAATCTTTCCATGATCCGGGACAAGGTGACCCTGAAGATTCCCCGGCCACTCTATGACCGCTTGAAAACAGTCATTGAAGGCAGTGGGTTCAGCAGTGTAAACGAGTTCGTGGTGTACGTCTTGCGCGATCTAATGTCAACCGGCCTGGAAGACAGGGACGACCGCAGCCGGGATGAAACCGAGGCCATCCGCCGCCGACTGAAGAACCTGGGTTACTTTTAGTCCGCAGTTCCCCAAACGAACATTTTTTATTGCGGGCTTGTCTTTTTTTTCTTTCTGTACTATAATCGTACTAAGATCTGACTACAGGAGGAGGAAATGAGAATTTTCCGCAGGCTGGTTTGTTTGGGGCTGTTGGGGCTGTTGGCCGGGTGCGGGGGACATACGGATACTGTTTCCGATACACTGACCCTGGGCGCGTACACGGTGCCGAAAGAGGTTTATCAGCGGGAATTGATTCCACGATTCCAGCAATTGTGGAAACAAAAAACCGGCAGAGACCTTCATGTTCAGCAATCTTATATGGCTTCGGGCGCCCAGTCCCGTGCCATTGTCCAGGGATTTGAAGCCGATATCGCCGCACTCTCTCTGGAAGCGGATATTGAGCGCCTGCGGGATGCGCGGTTAATCACCCATGACTGGCAGGAGGCCCAACACCGGGGATTCATCACCCGATCCATTGTGGTGATGATGGCCCGCCCGGGAAATCCCAAGAATATACAAGGCTGGGAGGACCTGACCCGAGAAGATGTGGATGTAATCTATCCCAGTCCCAGAACCTCGGGAGGCGCCATGTGGGTGGTCAATGCCATTTACGGATCCGAGCTCAAGAGGACCGAGATAGAGACGGGATCGGCCGATCCCTTGGCCGCAGGCAATTTTCTGGCCGCGGTGCAGTCGCGGGTCCGGGTCATGAGCAAGTCCGGTCGCGCATCGGTGACCACCTTTGAAACCGGAGTTGGAGACGTTCTTCTCACATATGAGAACGAAGCCTTGCTTCGTCAGAAACAGGGAAAAGAGTTTTCAATCATCGTTCCGGATGAGACCATTCTGATCGAGAATCCCATTGCGGTAGTGGACGCGAACGTAGAGCGACACGGCAACCGCGAGGTGGCCGAAGCGTTTGTTCAATTTCTACATTCGGCTGAAGCCCAGCGCGCTTTTGCCCGTTATGGTTTTCGTTCCGTGAATGCCGACGTGGCGGCAGAGTTCGCAACCGTCTTTCCCCGGCCGCCGCGGTTATTTGATATTCGCTATCTGGGTGGTTGGAAAAAGGCGACCGATCTCCTGTACAGCAGCCGGGGAGTCTGGACGCGTATATTCGAGCAACAGGGCAATTGACGTCAACCGTGTTCATGGGCGCAAAACCGGGAGTCAGGGATAAACGCGAATACCCGGAGCGCAATCGGAAGGGAACCGGGGAGAGAGATGCGTACTGATCAGGCTGCCGCAAAACCCCGACAGGCATCCGACCTGGTCTTGCGGGGGATTTTTCTTTTTTTTATCGGGCTGCTGGTGGTATTGCCGGTTCTTGCGATTAGTGTGGAAGCGTTCCGCAGCGGATTCGGATCACTGTGGGCGCAGATCACCCATCCCCAGGCCCTTGCGGCGCTATGGCTGACCCTGCGCATGGCCATGATCATGGTTCTGATCAATGTGCTAACGGGGACGGCAACCGCCTGGGTACTGGTGCGCCACCAGGTGCCGTTTCGCGGATTGATCAACGCCTTGGTGGATATCCCTTTTGCCATTCCCACTGTGGTAACCGGCATGATGCTGGTGGTTTTATACGGTCCCCGCAGTGTACTCGGCACGCTGCTGGCCAGGCATGGGATTGAAGTGGTTTTCAGCCGGCCGGGAATCGTGCTGGCGCTGCTTTTTGTCACGTTCCCCTTTGTGGTCCGAGCGGTTCAGCCGGTATTGATGGAGATGGAAGGCGACATGGAGGAAGCCGCGTCTACGTTGGGCGCCGGCCGGATTCGCACGTTTTTCCGGGTGGTTTTGCCGACATTGTTACCCGCCATTCTGAGTGGCGCGGCCCTGTCGTTTTCCCGGGCTTTGGGGGAATTCGGCTCCATTATCATCGTGGCGGGAAATATCCCGATGCGCACCCAGGTGGCGTCGGTATACATCTACGGCGAGATTGAAAGCGGCAGTCCCGAAAGCGCCATGGGGCTTTCCGTGGTATTGCTGGTGATTTCGCTTTTGACACTGCTGGTGTTGAACTTTCTGCAGCAAAGGAATCAGGGTCATGCGGAATCAAACTGATATCGCCGCTTTGAATCTGCGGAAACGGACCCCGGTGGGTCGCCACCTGTTGACCGGCGCGGTGTTGTTATGGTTCGGCTTGCTGATTCTGTTTCCACTTTACGGAATCGCCCGCGAAGCACTGGACTATTCGTGGACAACCATCCGCACCGCCCTTCATTCTCCGGCCTCCCTGCACGCATTCTGGATGACCCTGATCCTGACGGTTGCGGCGGTTGTGATCAATACCGTCCTGGGGACCATTTCCGCACTGGTGCTGGCACGCCAGCGCTTTTTTGGAAAGATGCTGCTGGAAAGCAGCATCGACTTGCCGTTTGCCATCAGCCCGGTTGTGGCGGGGTTCATGTTGATTCTGCTTTTCGGACCGAACGGCTGGCTCGGCCCGGTACTGGAGCGAATGAACGCAAAGATCGTGTACGCGTTTCCCGGAATGCTGTTGGCCACCCTGTTCGTTACCATGCCGTTCGTCATCAAAGAGATCCTTCCGGTCTTGCGGGAATTCGGCGCAGAACAGGAGGAGTGCGCGGCGGTTCTGGGGGCAAACAAATGGCAGACATTCCGGCGGGTGACCCTTCCCTCTATCCGCTGGGGCCTGGGGTATGGCGTCACCCTGACCATTGCCCGCTCGATCGGTGAATTCGGCGCCGTTCTGGTGGTCAGCGGCAGCATTATTCAGAAGACCCAGACCGCAACCCTGAGGGTGCATGACCAGTTTACGGATTTAAACTATGCCGGGGCGTTCAGCGCCGCATTGGTTCTGGCCCTGGTGTCTTTTGTGATCCTGAATGTGATTCAGTACGTGAATCGGCGCAAAGGAGTTAATTGAGATGAGCGGGATCCGCATTGAAAACCTGTGCAAGTCTTTTGGTGATTTCGAGGCCGTAAAGAATGCTTCTTTTTCAGTGGAAGAAGGAGAACTGGTTGCCCTGCTGGGACCCAGCGGATCCGGCAAGAGCACTATCCTGCGCATTATCGCCGGCCTGGAAAACGCGGACAGCGGCAGGATTTACTTGACCGGTAAGGATGTGACCGCCATACGCACCCAGAACCGCAGGGTCGGGTTTGTGTTTCAACACTACGCCCTTTTCCGGCATATGACCGTGTTTCGCAATATCGCTTTCGGCCTGGAAATCCAGAAACGCCCCGTCGCAGAGATCCGCTCTCGCGTCGAGGAATTGATCGACCTGGTGAAACTGCATGGTCATGAATACCATTACCCGGCCCAGTTATCGGGAGGGCAGCGCCAGCGGGTCGCCCTGGCGCGAGCCCTGGCCCCGGAACCGCGGGTATTGTTGCTGGACGAACCCTTTGGCGCTCTGGACGCCAAGGTGCGCAAAAACCTGGCGCAA
Source organism: Candidatus Aminicenantes bacterium (assembly GCA_011049425.1). NCBI lineage: Bacteria > Candidatus Aminicenantota > Candidatus Aminicenantota bacterium. Next base: position 769 of record DSBM01000155.1, on the reverse strand, counting down.
TGGCTGCGTAATCTGCACGACCGCATTCACGTAACCAGTGTGTTCGTTACCCATGACCAGAGTGAAGCCATGGAAATCGCAGACAAAATCGTGGTGATCAACCATGGGTGCGTGGAACAGGTCGGCACGCCCAGCCAGGTCTATGAAGCGCCCCACTCCCGGTTTGTCGCCAGTTTTGTCGGCCATGTCAATGTGCTGGAAGCGTTTGCGGGAAGCGGAAAATTACGCATTGCCGGTACCGGTGAAACCATTCCCTGGCCGGCCGCTTCCTCCACAAAAGAATGCGCCGTGGTCATACTGGTGCGTCCGGAAGAGATTGAGATCCATCCGGAACCTTCTTCTCAAGCTGTTTCCTCCGTGATATCGGGAATTCAATACCGGGGCAGCCATTATGAAGTGGAGGTGAAGCTGGGAGATAACCAAGTAAAATGCATGGTTTCACGTAACAGGGTATCCGGGGCGGCGCTGGAGCCGGGCAAGAAGGTGGGCATGACCTTTGGTTCATTTCAACTCTTTTCCGCTGATGAAGGACATCAATCGGTGCGCACCATGTTGAGCAGTCTGGGGTATATAGAATAAAGTTGGAAAGTTGAAGAGTTATATATCAACACCTTACCCAAGGGGCACTCATACTGATCATTTGGTTTTGTCAAGCGGCATGTATGTTTACGAGGTTTAGCGGCACATACCTTTACGAGTTTGGGGTATAAAAAAGGGCTTGTGGTAATGTGAGAACCCCGTAAGGGGTTTGCACATTTCCACAGCCCAT
>DSBM01000154.1 GCA_011049425.1 Candidatus Aminicenantes bacterium | reverse complement strand
GGGGTACTCCCCGAAGACGAAAGCCGGCCGCGGAACCATTCCAAACATCCGCCGTGGTCGGCTTAATACGACGAAGACCGCAATGGGTCTGGACCGAAGTGGTGAGCGGTGAATTATGCCCGAAAGGGTACTTCAACTCTTTTTGATCGTTGTGAGAAAACAAGGGTTAAAAACGGATGCCCAGACCGGTGCTGAGGCGCAGCCCGTCCGGACGCAAAGACCGTCCCCCGCCGATATCTTTGCTGACGAATCCGTAGCCGAGGGAAGTCAGGACATGGATTGTGGGAGAAATCCGCCATTTCAGGCCCGTCCCGGCCCGGAAGCCCAGGCAGGTGTCTTGCACCAGTTCAGCGGTAGCCTGTTCTTTAAAAGCCGCCCATTCGATTCCCCCGTACAGAGAAAAAGACAGGCGTCTGCCCAGGGAGCGTTCCCAGGCCAGCCCCAGGGCCGTGAAACGCTGGAACCCGTTCAACTCAACCCCAATGACCGGAAGCATACTAGAAAAGGTAAAAGAGGAATAAGACACCCAGGTTTTCCAGCCCTTGTAGACAGTGACCGACAACCGGGCCTCGGGCATGAATTGCCAGCGACCGTAAGCGGCCGCGAAGCGGGAGTCCGCGCTGGCCATTCCGGTAGCCGTCACGTCCACCTGGAAACGCTTCTTGCGGATGCCGCTGCTCACCTTCCCCCGGGAAGCGCTTTTCCAGACTCTGCGGAACGGCCCCGGCAATTGCGCATGTTCCGTCCCCGGGGGGCCGATCAACGCCGTGGCCTGCACCAACAGTTTCCGGATCACCAGGGGGGATTCCAGGCGCATCCAGCGCACCAGGGCGGTTTCCACCAGAACCCGGCCGCGGACGGAATCGGATTGTGCCGTTTCCGCGGCTCGTTTCAGCAGTTGCAGGGACTCTTGAAGGTCTTCCCGGATGGTGCGGGCGACCCCCGCCTGGCGCAGGAGACGCAGGGCCTCCGCGTCATCCGCAACCGGGACGGCCTGAAGCAATGGAAAGATCACCAGTGTCGCGATCGAGAGCAATACAGTGCGGCCGGCCTTCATTGCACAACCTCCACCGTCGACCAGCCGGAACGTCCCCGGAAGCGTCCTCCCGGGCCGAAACAACGGACCTGGTAGGCGTAATCCCGCCCCGTAGACACGGAAGTGTCCAGCCATTCAACAGCTCCCTCCGCCAACTCGGCGACCGGGATCTCCATGACCTTGCGTGTGCCGAAAGTATCATCGCGGCGATACACCGCCACCGACTCCACCGCTACTCCGGCAAAATCCACCGAGACATCCACGCTCACATAGGGATAGCTCAGGATCCAGCCCGCGGAGTGCAGCAAGCGGGCGGAAATGGAAGCCTGCACCGGGGTGGAATACGCCGAGTATCCCTTGATGCAAACGTTGCTGTCCGCCAGAATACCGGTCAGGTCATGCCAGCCTTCGCCGTTAAGGCTGACGAAGCTCTGCCCCGGAGAGGCCGTGGCCGGTGAAGAATAGCCATTGATCGGGTATTCCACCGGGATGGGATAACGCGTCCCCGGGGTCTGGAAATGGACCGCCACGGCGAAACGTTCATCTTGCGCCAGGGGAACCCCCGCTTCCAGGGGTACCGTTATAAACCCGGCGTGGGGCCACGTACCCTGCTGCTCCAGGTACAGACGCCCCGTTTCCGGACTTTCTCCGGCAAGACGGCGGTACACACGAATAGTATAAGCGGAATTCGAGTCCATCAAATAGAAACCCACCGCGGTCAGTTCCCCGGCTTCCCGGGCGGAGAACACGTTACATCCCCAGGCGTGGCTGGATACGCCTCCCAGAAAAGAGATCACGCCCAGGGGATCGTATTGGTAAACCAGTCCGTAATTGTCGGCTTCCTCCACCCGGGGCACGCCGATGCGGGGCATAAAGCCGGTATCGTAATAGGACATGTAGAAATAGCCGCCGTCTCCATATTGACCTCCCCAACTGTTGCGCAAGATAAAGGCGCCGTTTTCCGGGGGAATCTGCAGAAAACGATTGCGATTATAATCATCGTCCCAGCCCACCACCAATACGCCGTGGTTGGCGTTGGGTTCCCCGGAATAGTAATGGGACGCGGTCGAGGAGTTGTAACTGCTTGAATCGTAGAAAATACTGACGTAGAAAGGTCCCTGAGCCATCAGGAACTGCTTGATTTCGGCATTGTCCAGGGCATCGCGCCGCGGAGCGAAGAAACGCATGTTCTGGATATGCTTGACCGGCGGCAATTGCAGCGCATCCGGATCGTCTCCCGACCCGTAGGGCGAGTCTTCCTCCCCGACCGGACCGGACCAGCGCAACAGATAGGCGGCGTTCATCTGCCAGTTGCCCCCGGTGTAATCGCCGTATTCGTTGTGAAAGTCAAAACCGTGATAGCGGTAAATATGCCATTCCGAGAGGTCCAGCTTCTCCTGCGGCAGCAACATGGACTCCAGCATGCCCATGGTGGCGAAAGCCTGGCAGGCGGGATAGCCATCCTGGTCCCTGATCAAGGGCAAACGACCCGTTCCGCGCAGGTCAAACCGGCGCGGGAAGACCGCCGGAGTTGCTGGAGCGAGGAGGTGGGACAGGTCGAGGGGAGACGGCACCAATCCAGCCAACCCCGGGTGACTTTCCGCCTGCGCCGGCGTACTGGATCCGGTTGCCTGAAAGAAACGGCTGAACTCAGGGTTGGGCGGCGCCAGGCGCCAAGGTGATTGCTGCGCAACCAGGAAAAGCGAAAACATAACAAAAAAGGCAAGGAGGAACAACAGGCGCCATCGTGACATACATACCTCCGCTGATCAGAGAAAAGACGCGCCATCCGCCAACGCGGTTGACCTCTGATTTCCTCGCGCCGGACTCCGCCGCTTATTCCGGACGATCCGCTACCTGCAAACCGCCGCGCCCGGTCATGCGCATGGAAAACACCGACGAGACACCCGGTTCATTCATGCTGATGCCGTAGATGTAGTCCGCCTCTTCCATGGTTTTGAAATTGTGGGTGATGATCAGGAACTGGGTCTGGGCCTTGAGCTTGTGCAAAAACTTCAGAAAGCGCTGGATATTGGCCTCGTCCAGGGAGGCGTCCACTTCGTCGAAAACACAGAAAGGGGAGGGTTTGTACTCAAAAAGAGCAAACAGGAACGCCAGCGAGGTCAGGGTTTTTTCCCCGCCGGACAAAAGGCGCAGGCTTTGCAGCTTCTTTCCGGGGGGTTGGGCCTGGATCTCCAAGCCGGATTCCAGTATGTCATCCGGATCCGTTAAAGCCATTTCCGCGTCGCCACCTTCAAAGAGGATCTGGAAATTCTTGAGAAAATATCCCCGGATCTTTTCGAATGCTTCCATGAAACTCTGGCGGGATTCGGCGTCAATCCTGCGGATGGCCTCGTTCAGGTCATTAATGGATTTCATCACGTCTTCTTTCTGAGAGATCAGAAACCCATATTCCTTTGACAGGATCTCGTATTCGGATTCAGCGGAGAAGTTGAGACGATTGCTGTCGCGCATCTTTGTCAGCCTGAGGTTGGACTGGTCTGATTCTTCCTGAAGTTGTCCCAGGTCCAGATCTTGCCATTCCTCGCCGGGAACCAGGCTTTCCAGGTCCGTATTCAATTCCTGAAAGGCAATGTCCTGGAGACGCGCGGTATCTTTTTTTAGGGAAGAGACTTCAATTTCCAGTGCGCCGCGTTTATTTCGCACCTCCTCCAACTCGGTCCGCAAAGCCTCCAGCTCCCGGGTGCGTTCACGCAGCCGCCCGGACAACTCCTGGAAACGCCCTTCCTGCTCGCGGATCGCTTTCTCCCGCTTCTCGCGTTTGCCCTCCAGTTCATCCGCTTCCCGCCTCAGCGTGACTACTTTTTCACCTGAACTGGACAGTTCCTGTTTCAGGTTGCGGCATTCCTCTTCGTGGGCGCTGCGCCGTGCTTCCAGGTTGCGCCCCGCTTCCTGCAGGCGGCGCAGGTCGGCCTGGTGCGAGCGCAGTTGCTCGGCAAGCAGATTGACCCGGCCCTCTGACTGCAAGAGCTCTTTTTCCACCCGGGCGGATTCCGCGACTGTTTCTTTCTCGGTGTCGGTCGCGCTATCTAGGGTGCGCCGCATCTCTTCCATCTGGTCATCGAGCGCTTTTTGGCTGGCCTCCCGGGCAACGAATTCGGTTTCCAGGGCCCGCTTTTCCGCTTTCAGAAACTGGATTTCAGCCCGGGTTCGCTCTACCCGTTTCATCACGGCATCCCGGTCACGCTTTAGGGTCTCCAGACGGGTCTGCCATCCAGTGAGTTCACCGCGTACATTCCGCAGCCGGTTTTCCAGTTCGCCGCGCCCGGTCTGGATTTTTTGCAGTTCGGCTTCAGCCGTTTTCCTTTCCTCGCCGAGCCGGCTGATAACTTTTTCCCACTCCGCCTGGGATGCCTGGGCCGCGCGGATTTCATCCATTACGTCGAGAATACCGCGCTCGCGGTTGCGCACCATGATGCCGTCGCGGGTGATCACAACTCCGTCCGGAGTGACCACATTGACGCCATGGGTCTCGAAAATGCGCAATCCGTCTTCAAGGCTGCGTACCAGCACGCCGTTACGCAATGCCTGTTTGAATTGAGTGTCCCGGACTGAAAATCGATCCTTGACCCGCGCCAGCACACCAGGATCCCGTTCAATCTCCGCAGGCGTCTCATCCCGGCGTTCCCGCCGCAACCACAACCTGGGCAAGGCGCTTTGCAACGCATCCGCATTGCGCTTGAGCAATGGTGCGGTCATCTCCTCGAAATAGAAATTCTCCAACCAGCGATGATCGTCGCGTTCCGCCTGGACCTGCTCCTGGAGTAGCCCCGCGGTTTCGATTTTTTCCCCGTTTTGTCCATTCCGGTTCAGCCGCTCTCGAACCTGCTGGTACTTGTCGATCTGGCTTTGCAGGTTGCGGACCTCACCGGAGGCATTTTTCTCTTCGGCGATGAGTTTCTCAAGCTCCCGGCCGGCTACCTGCAGGCGCTCGCTTTCAGCTCTGAATGCCTGGGAATCCTTTTGCTCCCGCGCCCGCGCCTGGTTCAGCCTGGTTTCGGCCTCCTGGATTTCTTTTTCATTCAGCTGGGCGGCCAACTCGGCCACAAATGCCGACTTGGCCTCGATTTCATTTTCCAGCCGCCCTGAACGCTTGTCCATGTCCCGGATGATGTTACTGATTCCGGACAACTCGTTCTGCAGGCGAAACGCCGCGTCCCGCGATTCCGCGTTGCGGGTCGCATTCTCTTTGATACGTAACTTGACAGCATCCAGGCGCGCATCGATAGCGACGCTCTTTTCGCGAACCTCTTTCAAGCACGATTCCAGGTCCGCCACTTCAGCCGCCGCGGTATCGGCCTCTTGTCCCAACGATTCCCCTTCCTTGACGGCGTTGGCGCAAAGCGTTTCCAACTCGTGGATACGCTGCTCAAGGAAAGACCGCCGCTGCTCCAACTTATCCGCGTCATTGCGCAATTCCTGGATGCGCCGGCGGCTCTCGTAAACTTCATGTTGTTCCTGTTTCAGCTCACGATCCAGTTTCCAGCGGCATTCCTCATCTTCCAGCGATTCTTTCTCGCGGCGGGTGATCTCGAAATTCAGGGACTTCTCTTTTTCCAGCAGTTTTTCCAGGCTGGTCCGGGTTGTGGCAAAAGAATCCGCCAACCCCCGGTGCCGCCTGAAAAGCAGGGTTGACAACAGCGCCTCGCGCTTTTCTTTGAACTCGCGGTAACGGCGCACATAATTTACCTGGTTTCTCAGTTCCTTCAGGCGGGATTCCTTGTCCGCGCCCAATATCTCCAGGTTGTCCAGGTTCTGTTCCGCCACAACGAGTTTCTGGGCGGTTTCTTTCTTGCGCTCCAGGTACTGGAGAATGCCGGCCGCCTCTTCAATCAACAAGCGTTTCTCACTGGGCTTCAAAGAGATCAACTTGTCAATGCTGCCCTGTTCAAAGATAAAGTACTTGCGCTCCCCCAACTGCATGTCGTACAAAGCGTCCTGGATATCTCGGTTGCGGCAGTACTTGTCATTGAGAATGTATTTGCTTTCACCGGTGCGGAAAAAGCGGCGCGCCATGTAAACGTTTTCATCGCCTTTAACGAAATGCGCCCCGACTTCGGCCATGCCCAAAGGTTTGAGTTGCATGCTGCCGTTGAAAATCAGGTCCTCGTTGACTTCACCCCGCAGGTTCTTGATGCGCTGTTCGCCCAGCACCCAGAAAATGGCGTCCACAATGTTGCTCTTGCCGCAGCCGTTGGGCCCCACCACGGCGGTAATGCCTTGATGGAGACGGATCACGGTCTTTTCGGGAAAAGACTTGAATCCCTGCAGGTCGAGTTTATCCAGGTAGATATTCATGAAGAATCCCCAATAAAATAGCACAATCCTGGGGGCAAGACAATCACTCGCCGGAAGCCAGCATGCGCCGGACTTCCTTTTCCAGCCGCTCCACCGCTTGCGCAACTTCGACCCGTGCCACCACTTTCCCGTTACGAAAAATGAATCCGCGCGTACGCGAAAACGCCAGGCCCACGTCGGCGTCCCGCGCCTCCCCCGGACCGTTCACTTCACACCCCATGACCGCAACGGTCAGGCGCCGTCCGGACTTTAGGCCCGCCAGGCAGCTTTTTACTCTCTCGACCAGGGGGATCAGGTCCACGGAAGTGCGGGCGCAGGTGGGGCAGGAGATCACCTCGACCCCGGTCCGGCGCAGTCCGACCGCGGCCAGCAGGGCCTTGGCCACGCGGACTTCGCGAACGGGATCCGCGGTCAGGCTCACGCGGATGGTATCCCCGATGCCGTCCAAGAGCAGCGCGCCGATTCCCACCGCGGACTTGACTTCGCCGTCCAGGCCCGAACCGGCCTCTGTAACGCCAAGGTGGATCGGATAATTGCATGCCTGAACCACCAGGCGGTTGGCCGCCACGGTCTCTTTCACCCGCGAAGACTTCAACGAGATCTTGATAAGTTCAAAACCCTGGTCTCTAAAAAAGCGCACATGTTGCATCAGGGAATCCACCATGGCCCGGTAACGGGGCTGCGCGGAATCGCGGAAGCGCTTTTCTAATGAGCCGGCGTTTACGCCGATGCGGATGGGAGTCCCGCGTTCCGCCGCGGATCGAATAACCGGTACCAGGCGGCGCCGGTCGCCAATGTTTCCCGGGTTGATGCGCAATCCGTGGGCCCCGGCCTCAATCGCCGCCAGGGCCAGGGAAGCGTCGAAATGCACGTCCGCGATCACCGGCAGGAAAGAATCCCGGACAATGAGGCCGAACGCATCAACGGCATCATGCGCGGGCAACGCCACGCGCACGATCTCGCATCCCGCCGTGGCCAGGGCGCGGATCTGCGCCAGGGTGACATCCACGTCCCGGGTATCGGTGTTGGTCATGGACTGGATGGAAACCGCATGGTTGCCGCCGATGCCCACGGACCCTACAAAAATTTCCCGCCGCATAACCGGCATTATACCAGATCCGGCAGGAGCGCGCCCTGTCACCTTCTTTTCTTCAACTCGTTCTTGTGATGAGAACTCACGAGTGCTTGTGATGAGGCGCGAAGCGCGTTGGTGATGAGGAGACTTCAGGCTTTTGTGATGAGAATCAAGGAATTCCGAACAACGAATAAGGAAGAACGAATAAAAAAAAGCCTCCCACTCACTCAATGCTTTTTTCTACCTTCTACTTTCTACGAGTACCGAAAGGGGCCAGTGGCGAGGAGCGAGGTACCAGTGGTGATTGGCAAGGGGCAAGCGACTGTCTCCTGTCTTCCTGTTACCTGCCACCTTTATTCAACTTCCCTTTTATGCCCGAAAGGGTATTTCAACTCTTCAACTTTATATAGCTAAGATCTTGATACTTCCATTCACGGTTTTTATCCGCACTGAATGCCGGCCGTCGCCCACGGTGCCGCGAATCGATCGGCCCACCAGGCCCCTGTCCACTTCCAGGTCGAAATCCGAGCGCACGGATCCGTTCAGGGTTTCGCCGTTCGCCTTGAAACCGGAAGAGCGTTCAATCTCCAACTGAACGGCGCCGTTTACGGTGCGGACATTGATTCCACCGGCCAGGGGTTTGACGTGAACCAATTCAATTCCGCCGTTGACCGTTCGGAAGTACCCGGATGCAAACACACCGCGCTGGCTGATGGCGCCGTTGACGGATTCGATCTCCAGCTTGCCGATTTCACCGACCGAGCGGACGGAACCGTTTACGGAATTCAACCCCACCTTTTCCAGCCCCGTTGGGACAATCACCTGGAAATTCACCCGGGAGCGGGTATCACGACGCAGGCGTTTTACGTTCACATGCAAGTGGTTGTCCTCCAACTTCATGCGCACATCCACTTCTTCCAGTTCTTTGTTTGTTTTTGCCACTTTCTCCAGAACAACGCGGATCTCATCCCGATCATGGGTGGACAACTCAATTTTTCCATTCACGTTCTCCAGGGTCAGCACTCCCCGGGCGGTTACGGGAAACACTTCAGTGCTGCGTTTGACCGCGGGGAAAAGCATCCCTCCAGTCAGTATCATAATCGCAGGAATTAAAATCCAACGCTGTGTCATGTTGATCCTCCTCTATCCATCCATAACGCAACCGCAAAAGAAAAGTTCCCGAAGGATTGCACAAACCCGGCCACATGCGCATAATAACATTTCATGATCTATTACTTGTCAATGGGATCCAACCTGGGTAATCGCCGTCGCAACCTCGAAAAGGGCATCCGCCACCTTGGGGCGCAGGGCCGAATCGGTCCGGTTTCTTCATTGTACCGAACCCGTCCGCAAGGTATGCCCTCGGGGACTCCCGATTTTTTTAACCTGGCCCTGCGCCTGGACTCAGGACTTGAGCCCATGCAATTGCTGCAATGGATCAAAGTGATTGAAGCCTTGATGGGCCGCGGCCTGCGCCCGGGTCCTCCACGCTCCCGTTGTCTGGATGCGGACATTCTGCTGGCGGGACATCGCGTGCACAATACCGCTGAATTAACCATCCCCCATCCGCGCATGACGCGGCGCGCCTTTGTACTCGTGCCCCTGGCGGAAATCGCCCCACAAATGGTTCACCCCGTGCTGGGGTTGAAAATCATTGAATTGCTTACCCGCCTGGACGATCAAGACGGGATCCTGCGCATCGACAACCCGCCCGCCAAGCCCGGCGTTTGAAACGGCCCGTCAACTTTCCTGGGGGGGATCCGTGGTAAAAACCAGCTTAACGCTGCCTCGCCGTCCCAGTGAAAAGACAGCTCCATGGGTGACTTCAGCCTCCTGAATCTGCTCTCCGTCACGGAACAAGCCGTTGGTGGATCCGGCATCGCGGATCCACAAACTGCCTGATTTTTCAAACAACTCACAATGCTGCTTTGAGACAATCAACTCGGGAATCACAATCTGGGCCTGACCGGGATCCCGGCCGATTGTCGCGGTGGTCAAGTGAACCCGCTGGGTGCTAATGCGCCGGCCCTCCACCATTATATCCACCCGCCCCCACACGGAGGAATCAAATAGGTCGTGGGCCGGGGGGAACACTTCTTCTTCAGCTGACGATTCCTCATCCAGTTCGGAATCGATCTCATCGTAGAGGGATTTCCGGCGCCGGATCAGGATGCCCATCCCCAACAGGGCGGCAATCAGCAGGACCAGGGCGATTATCCAATACACATTCAATTGCATTTGACCTCCTTTCCTTCAACTAAGCAGGCAAAGTGGCGAGGCGGATTCCGTCCAGGGCGATCAGCATTTCGCCGGCAGTCTGAAACCGGCGCTCGGGTTTTTTCTGGACGGACCTGGAGACGAACTCATCCAAGGCTTTGTCGATGCCTTCGCGTTTAGATGACGGCGGCATCCACTCTTTGATTCGATCGACCCATTTCTTTGGGTGCTCAGGATCCCAGGCACCGGCGTCGTAGGGGATCTCTCCCGTAAGCATCTCATACAGGGTAACACCAGCCGAGAACAGGTCGCAGCGTTGATCCGCCGGACGGCCGCAGAGTTGTTCCGGAGCGGCATACCAGGGAGTCGCCATGATAAAACCATCTTCCTCGCTGGGGTGAATGCCCGCAATAGCGGCGATACCGAAATCAGAGATTTTGAGTTGTCCCGTGGGGGTGCGGATCAGATTGCCGGGTTTGATATCCAGGTGCACGATGTTAAAGCTGTGAGCATAGCGCAGGCCGCGCAAGAGTTGTCTCATATTACCGACAGCCTCAAGTACACTCAAGTGCCCTCTCTGGCGCAGAATATCGCGCAGGGATTCGCCCTCAACGTACTCCATGACCATGGCGTGGTGGTTATCCAATTGGTGAGAAGCATAGACGGAAACGATGTTGGGATGAGTCAACTGAGCCTGGGTGATAGCTTCCTTTCTGAAGGCCTCCACGCTTTTGAGGTTTCCGACCAGGTGTTCGTGAATCACTTTTAAGGCTACTTTGCGATGCAAAACCGTGTCCATGGCGGCAAAAATGGTGCCCATGCCGCCGCGGCCGACCTTGCGCAGGATTTGGAACTGACCCAGGGTACTTCCAGCTTTAATCATTCGATTCTGACCCGGAATACTTTTCCATCCATGGTGACAGCCACGCGGTCGGCTTTTAGCGGAGCCGCCATCACGTGCTCAAGACGCAGATTAACTGACAGTTCATCCAATGCCACCGCATGGCTTTCGCCGTTCATGTCCAGCAAGGTCGCTCCGTCAGAGAAATAGGCCATCACCCGTCCATCAGGCAGGTACTCAACACCCAGGGGCGGGCGGGAAAACGCAAAAGGGATTACCCGCTTGATGGTTTTACCCGCGGCGGAAAACCGACAGGTGTGCAGTTGCCGGTCCTGGTTGGAAAAGTATAACAGGATGCCATCGGAACCATCCAGCTTCAGTGAGTAAAGCGGAATAGGTGTTTTGTCCCCGGATAAACACTTTACCAATTGCAGGCGATGGTTTTCATTTAAAGGGTTTTGTACCACAAAGAAATGATTGGACGCGGTAAAGGCAAAAAAATGTTCGTTAACAAACAAGGGAATTACAGGCGAATTAAGCCCGGATATGGAAACCGTGCGCGACAACTGATCGATTCCGTCAGTGGAGTCACCCGCCCGCAGGCGCAGCAGTGGCGAACCGCCCGTTTCCTGCTGAACAGAATAGTCCGCCGTTCCGGGCTTGCCGCGCCGCAAGATCAGCCTTTGATTCATGGCGTTCGGGATTGGCCGGTCTCCTTCGGCCAGCGAAAACGGGTCCGCATGGCCCGCATGCTTCAGGTTGACCAATAGATAGCGATCTTCGACAACAATCCAAATCTGATCGGCGGAAAAATGAACCAGACGACGCGGATCGGATTGCAACATCCGGGTAACATCCGCGGAGAGGTTGATCGGCTCCAGTACAATCCGGGTTTCAACAGGAAGGCCGGGTCTGTCTGTGATCGCTTTCTGGCTTCGATGTTGTTCCGCCGGCATCACCGGTGCCTCTTTACTACCTCTTACCCGCAGCAAGACCGCCGCCAAAACCACCAACAAGACCAGGGCCGCGATCCACAAAAAGGGGAAACGGCGCTTTTGCGGGCGTTGCAACACCACTGTGCTATCCAGGTCAACCACCGGCCCCAGGCGAATCACTTGCACAGTGATATTGTCCATGCCCCCATTTTCATTGGCACGCCGGATCAGGCCCTGGACGGCTTCAGTGGGATAATACGACTCGGCATACGCCCGGATCACATCATCCGTCACATGCGTGTTCAAGCCGTCAGAGCACAGCACCAGGATGTCTTTTTCTTGCAGATGAAAATCGCTGATGATTTCCGGGGTAAATTCTTCCCGGGCCCCCAGCGACATGTACAGGATGTTTTTCTGGGGGTGATCGCGGGCTTCTTCTTCCGTAATGCGGCCGTCTTCGACCATCTTGGCCACGAACGTCTGATCGGTTGTCAAACGCCGGATCACACCGTTGCGAATCAAGTAAATCCGCGAGTCTCCAACGTGGATCATGTGCAGGTGATCGCCATCGATTGCGGCAGCGCTGAAAGTGGTTCCCATGCCTTTCTTGGCCGGATCCGACCGGGCTTTGCGCAGGATTGCGTCGTTGGCTTTGCGCAGGGACTCAACCAGGGCGTCCGCGATGGCTGTCTTCTGCTTGCGCAGGCGTTTGTAACTGGCGACAAAACTCTGGGATCCCAATCTGGAAGCCACGTCTCCAGCCTGGTGCCCCCCCATGCCGTCGGCCACAACAAAGAGGTGCTCTCTATCCCCTATTTTTTCGTAGATGTAATGGTCTTCGTTGGTCTGGCGAATCCGGCCGATATGGCTGTCTCCGTGCGCCGTGATCTGCATGCATGATTAGCGGGATTCTCGCCCCGCCCCTTTGAAAATTATGTAGCACAACAAAAAATGAGTGTCAAATAGAGTTTAGAGAGATGAAAAGTGAAAAGTAGAGGCGGGAAACAGACCGGAATACTGAATAAGGAATAATGAATAAGAAAGCCACGTGATTTTCGTGCCTTATTCCTTCTTCTTTATTCCTTATTGAGAATGGGCTGTTCGCGAACCGTTCCTATGACTGACTCCTGCCACCTGCCACCTTCCGTACACAACTTTTGAATATAACTCATCAACTTCTTCCCTCTTCAACTCTGCAACTTTCCAACTCTGCAACTCCAACTTTCCAACCCTCCAACTCTAATTATATAATTCCCTTCTCGCGCAGGTGGTCCAGGATGATGTTGACTTCTTCTTCGACGTTCAGGGACTCAGTGTCCAGGGTAATTTCCGGATGCAATGGGGCTTCGTATGGAGCGGAGACGCCGGTGAATTCGGGAATCACGCCCTTGCGGGCTTTCTTGTATAATCCTTTGGGGTCACGCTCTTCACAGGTTTCCACGGAAGTCTTAACATAAACCTCAAAAAACCGGTCCGGACCCAGCAATTGGCGGCAGGAATCCCGGTCTTTGCGGTAGGGAGATACAAAAGCCGTGGTGGTGATGGTGCCGGAATCAGCGAAAAGTGCGGCCACCTCGGAAATGCGGCGGATGTTTTCTTCACGGTCCTTAGGTGAAAATCCCAAGTCCTTGTTTAGACCGTGCCTCACGTTGTCTCCATCGAGAACGTAACAGAGCCTTCCTTCCTGGTGCAGTCGCCGCGCCAGGGCATTGGCAATGGTGGATTTTCCACTCGAGGGTAGGCCGGTAAACCACAAGACTGCTCCTTTCTGTCGTAGCAATTGTTCTCGTTCCTCTCTTTTTACCGTATGTTCATGCCAGACCACGTTCGTGGCTTTCTGTTCCGTCATGGAGCCTCCTAGGTAATGCGTCGTTGTTGATGCGGATCGGCAGGGCGCAAATTTCCTGATCAACAGGGCCCGTCCCCGGGGTGCAAATTGTGAATATACCCTATTTTCGGGAGGGATGCAACCGGTTGCGACCGGAGAGCCGTTTTTCGCCTGGAAGGTTATGCCAACGATCCGCAGGCCGGAAACCACAGCCAAAGGGGATAGAATCAGCTTTTCCAACAGCAGGTATAATGTCGGTGTGCTTGACAAGATTCCAGGCGATCCGCTACACTGGGGCATTCCAGACTTGGCAGAGGTGTGTGAATGAAGCGAATCCTGGTAACCGGCTCTTCGGGGCAAATTGGAACCGAGTTAAAGCGTCTTTTGATCAACCGTTTCGGAAAGGAAAACGTTGTGGGAGCGGACCTGAAGGAGCCTTCCGCGGAGTTTCTACGTGAAGGTCCATTTGAGCGTTTGGATGTCACCTGCGCCAAAGAGATGGAGCAAGTGGTGCAAAAGTACCGGATCGATACGGTTTTTCACCTGGCGGCGATTCTGTCCGCGGTGGGTGAGCGCAAGCCGCAACTGGCCTGGAAAGTCAACATGGACGGATTGGTCAACGTGTTGGAATTGGCCAGAAGCAATGGTTGCGCGGTTTTTGTGCCCAGTTCCATCGCCGCTTTCGGTCCGGACACCCCCAAGCAGGATACTCCCCAGGACACACTTCAACGTCCCACGAGCATCTACGGTGTGACCAAGGTGGCCGGTGAACTCCTTTGTGACTACTACCACGAGCGTTTCGGGGTTGATGTCCGCGGCGTGCGTTATCCCGGGATTATCTCTAATGAGACCCTTCCCGGGGGCGGTACCACGGACTACGCGGTGGAGATTTTTTACGACGCCATTCGCCAAGGAAAATACACGTGTTTCCTGAAACCTGATACGGCACTGGATATGATGTACATGCCGGACGCGCTGAATGCCGCGCTGCGAATCATGCAGACGCCGGGTGACAAACTGGTTCATCGTAACGCGTTTAACGTGACAGCCATGAGCATTACTCCAGCTGAACTGGCGCAAGAGATCCGCCGTCATATCCCCGACTTTGAGATCCGTTACGAAGTCGACTCCATGCGCCAGGCGATCGCCGATTCCTGGCCGGATCGCATGGACGACAGCGCCGCCAGGCAGGAGTGGGGGTGGACCCCTGAGTATGACCTGGAGTCCATGACGGCCGATATGATTCAGACGCTTACGCCGAGATTAAAGTTGAAGAGTTGAAGAGTTGGTTACAAGGGGCGAAAATTCTTTCGCCCCGCCTGCCACCGGGAACCCTTTGTTGAAATCTTGACTTGATCTCGCCCCGCGGGTATAGTGGATGCAAATGGCGAAGCACCGCTCGACAAAGGGGCCGGAACCGGAACTCACACTGCGCAACGAGATCCTGGGCATTCTTTTTCTCTTTTTGTCGGTGTTCCTGATTTTTTCCGTTTTCAGTTTCTCTCCGGTGGATCCCAGTTTTTTTCATTCCTCCATGCGGGAAACTGTTTCCAATTACGGCGGGCGCTTGGGGGCCCAGCTGGCAGCCGTGTTGTTCAATTTGTTGGGATATGCCGCGTACGGCGTGGTGTTTTTCCTGTTGATGGTGACGGTGCATTTTTTCCTGAACCGCGGCATTGCCCGCATGGGAACCAAGAGTGCCGGGTACCTGCTTCTTGTCCTGGCTGCATCGGGGTTTATCACCTGCCTGTATCCCCAGGCGGTTGTTGACGGCATGTCTATTCACACCGGTGGAATGGTCGGCCTTTTTCTCCACCGCTTTTTTCGCGCGGAATTGAAACCCTTTTTCGCCGGCGGGCTTTTCCTGATCCTCATGCTTGTGGCCCTGGTGGTGATCGCCAAGGTGTCGCTGCGACGAATGATTCAGTCGTTCTGGGAGTTGCTGAAGGTTTTGGGAAAATGGTTGCGGGAGGCCAGGAAGGTTTTTTTAAAGCGACGCAGCGCCCAAAAGGTGCGTGCCAAGTACCGCCGGGAAACTCAACCGCCTTCCGGGAAAACAAGAAACAAACCCGCTAAGGAAAAAGCCGGACCCGCGCCCAAAGCGGCGGAAGCCAGGCGCATTGCCAGGGAGCCCAGCCGCCTTCCGGAAGAGAGCTTCCTGTTTGCGGATGAAGAAACCGGCTTGATGCAGAGTTCGGCCTATACGGCTCCGCCACTAACCTACCTGGATGCGGTTACGGAACAGAGCCAGATCGATTTTAAGGAGCTTGACCGCAAACGGGATGAACTGACGGCGGCTTTGGAGGAATTCCGCATCCAGGGCAATATCCGTGAGTACACCCCCGGACCGGTGATTACCACCTACGAGTTTGAACCGGACAGCGGAGTGAAGGTCAAAGACGTCACCAACCTGTCGGAGGACCTGGCCCTGGCGGTCAAAGCGCAATACGTGCGTATCGAACGCATCCTCGGCAAACGGGCCATCGGCATCGAGATTCCCAATCGCAAACGGGAAATCATTCACTTGCGTGAAATTCTTGAATCCGACGAATACCGGCGCTCCAGTTCGCCGCTCACCCTGGCATTGGGCAAAACCAAAAGCGGAGAGATCTTTATCACGGATTTGCGCGAGATGCCGCATCTGATCGTGGCCGGTGCCACGGGAAGCGGCAAAAGTGTGGCCATTCACTCCATTATCCTCAGTATCCTGTACAAAGCGCCTCCCGCGGATGTGAAATTTGTACTCATCGATCCCAAAAGAGTGGAGTTGGCCATTTACAACCGCTTGCCCCACCTGTTGACTCCGGTTGTGGTCAACAACAAATTGGCCAAGAACGCACTGGACTGGGCGGTATGGGAGATGGAGCAGCGTTACCAGAAGATCGCCCGTCTCCAGGTACGCAACATCGATCAGTACAACAAGAAACTGGACCTCTTGATCCAGAGTGGCGACGAACTGCTTGATCGTCTCGAAGATACGGAGCGCATTCCCTACGTGGTCATTATCATTGATGAGTTTGCCGACCTCATGCTGGAAAGCTCCCGGGAGATCGAGGACGACGTGGCCCGGATCGCCCAGAAGGCCAGGGCGGTTGGGATCCACTTGATTCTGGCGACCCAGCGGCCCTCCACGGACGTAATCACCGGCACGATAAAGAACAATTTTCCTTCCCGGATCGCCATGGCCGTTCCCTCCAAGTTCGATTCCCGAACCATTGTCGACGTTATGGGTGCGGAGAAGCTGCTCGGCAACGGCGACATGTTGTTTCTTCCCCCGAAAACGGCCAGTTTGATCCGCCTTCACGGCGCCTATGTTTCCGAAGAGGAAGCCATGCGGGTCATTAACTTCCTGGCCAAGAAAGAGAAACCCAGGTACGATACCCAGGTGGTCAAGCCGCGCTCAACATCCCCTGGAGGCGCGGGGGAAAGCGACCTGGACGAGTTGTTTAATGAAGCCGCGGCCATCGTGATTGAAACCGGCCAGGCCTCCGCTTCATTCCTGCAGCGGCGCATGCGCATCGGGTATGCCCGTGCCGGCCGCCTGATCGATCAATTAGAGGCGCGGGAAGTGGTTTCACCGCCAAACAGCCGCAGCCAGCGGGAAGTGTTGATGAGCATGGGCGATTTGGAAAACCTGAATGCGACCGAAGACGATCTGGAAGATTGATCTATACAGATGACGCGGTTTGTAGATCAACTCTTTTTCCTGCAGCACCTTTGTGGTAGAATGGCGGCATGCAACGCGGGTTTTCCGTTGGGAATCTGGACATCACGGCAAACCCCCCGTTTTTCATTCTGGGCCCATGTGTGATCGAAGGGCGCTCGGGAACCATTGAAATCGCCCGGCAGATCCGCAAATTGGCGGATGAGTTGGATCTGGGCGTCGTGTTTAAAGCATCGTTTGACAAGGCCAATCGATCCTCTCTCACATCTTTTCGTGGTCCTGGTTTGCGCGAAGGCCTTGAGGTGCTGCGCGCAGTCCGGGAGGAAACCGGATTGCCGGTGATTTCAGATATCCATGAACCCGCCCAGGCCGAATCGGCCGGCAAAGTGTTGGATGCCTTGCAGATTCCCGCTTTTCTTTGCCGCCAGACCGACCTGCTGCTGGCGGCAGGCGATACGGGGCTGCCCGTAAATGTAAAAAAAGGGCAATTCATGGCTCCCGGGGATATGGCCCGGGTGGTGGAAAAGATTCATTCCACGGGCAACCGGCGCGTGATGTTGACCGAACGGGGCTCCTTTTTCGGCTACCATGACCTGGTGGTGGATTTTCGTTCCATCCCCATTATGAAGTCCCTGGAGGTGCCCGTCGTCATCGACGCCACCCACGCGGTGCAACGCCCGGCGGAAGGCAACGTGTCCGGCGGGCAGCCTCAATTTATTCCCCATATCGCGGCCGCAGGCGTGGTGTGCGGCGCGGACGGCGTGTTCCTGGAAGTTCATCCCCATCCGCAAAAAGCTCTTTCAGATGGGGCCAATTCGCTCTCCCTCAAGGATTTGGGGAAACTACTGATTCGCTTGCGCAAGTTGCATGGGGTGACCTGATGGATTGTTTGGAAATCGCCCGTCATGTACTTCGGACTGAATCGAAAGCCATTGAATTGGCCGTGCAGCGGTTGGATTCGCGGTTCACGGAGGCGGTGGACCTGGTGTTCGGCGCCCGCGGGCGGGTGGTAATCACCGGAATGGGAAAATCCGGGTTGGTCGGCAAAAAGATCGCCGCCACACTGACTTCCACGGGGACACCGGCGGTATTTCTTCATCCTTCCGAGGCTTTGCACGGGGATATCGGCATTATTATGGAAGATGACATTGTTGTGGCCCTTTCAACCAGCGGGGAAACCCTGGAAGTGGTGCGCCTGATCAATCTGATCCGCCGGATCGGGGTGAAGCTCATCGCCCTGGTGGGACGCGAGGAATCCACCCTGGCACGTGAAAGCGACTGCTTTATCGATTGCAGCGTGGAGAACGAAGCCTGCCCCATCGGACTTGTTCCCACTACTTCCACGACCTTGACGTTGGCCATGGGTGATGCCCTGGCTATTGCCCTGATGGAAAAAAAGGGTTTCCGGGAAGAAAACTTTCGCTTCAACCATCCCGGGGGGTCTATCGGCAAGAAGTTACTCAAGGTGGCGCATCTCATGCATTCGGGAGAAGCCGCGCCGCGGGTGCGGCCGCACGATCCCATGGAGTCGGTGATCCGGGAAATCGATCAGAAACGTTTCGGTGTTGCCGTGGTGGCGGATGAAAATGATCTGGTAGTGGGCGTGATTACGGATGGTGACTTGCGCCGCAACCTGTTGCGGGATCCCGGGCTGCTGCAGCGCCGGGCGGTTGATTGCATGACGCCAAACCCCCTCCAGGTAACGGAAGATCGCCTGGCGGTGGAGGCCCTGAAAGAAATGGAAGACCATCGCATTACTTCCCTGGTGGTAACCCGTGGAGGACGCCTTGCGGGATTGCTGCACCTGCATGACTTGTGGCGTACGGAGATGTTTTAATATGAACATGGATCAAAAGGAATTGGCCAGGCGGATCAGGATGATCGTGATTGACGTGGACGGGACATTGTCGGACGGACGTTTTTTTGTGCTTCCCGATGGGCAGCAGGTCAAGTCCTTTGATGTCAAAGACGGCACGGGCATTGTGTTTGCGGGCCTGGCCGGCATTATTACGGCCATTATCACGGGCAAACGCAGTGAGGCCGTGCGCCGCCGCGTGGAGGAACTGGGCATCAACGAATATTACGAAGGCGTTCATAACAAGACCATGCCTTTCAACGAGTTGTTGGAGAAGTACGACTTGTCAAAGGAAGAGGTGGCCTATATCGGTGACGATATCGGTGATGCGGAAGTAATGGGCATGGTGGGGTTTTCCGCGGCGGTTGGAGACGCCCATCCCCTGATCAAGCGCATTTCCCATTTTATCGCCAAGCGTTACGGTGGACGGGGGGCGGTGCGCGAAGTGATCGATTTCATCCTGGACGCGCAGGAGCGCTGGCCGGAAATTTTTGTCAAGCTCAACAGCCAGGAGAACGCTGAAGAAACCCTGCGCAAGATCAACGGCTGATTGAGTGCTTCGTTGACTTCGCCGGATTGATTCGCCTACAATCAGGCGATGGGGCGCATTTATCTGGTTTCCGACATCCATGCCGGCGATCCCGCCGCAGAACCCGGCCGTCGCGATTTCCTCTGTTTTCTTCAATACCTCGAGAATCGCAGCGGCGACTTGTTTATTCTCGGAGACCTGTTTGACTTCTGGTTTGAATGGCGCCATGTTGTGCCCAAGGGGGTTTTCGACATTCTCTATCAATTGCGCCGCCTGGTTGATGCCGGTTGGCGGGTTGTGTTTTTACCGGGAAACCACGATTTCGCGCCCGGCGACTTTCTTTCCCGGCAGGTGGGACTGGAACTTCCCGGTGAGAACATGGTGCTTGATTTCGGGGGGAAGCGGTTTTTCCTGGCCCATGGTGACGGCCTGGCCGCCCATGATCGCGGTTACCGAGTTTTAAAAAAGATCCTGCACAATCCGTTATCACAGGCGCTTTTCCGTCACCTGTTGCCGGCGGACTGGGGCATGGCCCTGGCCAAGGTCACATCACGGGGGAGCCGTCGCCACCTCAGCATTGATCATGAGGCATGGGCCAAGGATTACCTGGCGGCCGCGCGAAGGTACTTTTCAAACGGTTTTGACGGGGTGGTGCTGGGGCATGTGCATGAACCGCTGCTGGTGCGTGAAGGCAATCATGTGTATGCCAACTGCGGAGATTGGCTGGAGCATCGCTCATGTATCGTGGGGGAAGCGGGAAAACTTTTCCTGGCTGATTGGGAGGCGGAAACAAAGCGTTTACAAAAGCGTTCGCCTGGCGTAGAATAGGGCGGAAATCAGTATCAGGAGAAGCGAATGAACCACAGAAAGATTGAAACGATTTTCCTGGACCTGCATAAAATTTCGAAAAAGGAGCTGCGCGAGAAAGTGGTCCAGACCTGGGCCGAATCGATCCGCCGGGGAGGGTGGGAAGTCGAGGAACTCAAGGATGTCCCCTTCACCCTGCTGATTGCGGACACGGATGTCGACCTGGTTCAGCACACCAACAACGTCACCCGCACCGCCCTGGTGATTGCCAAAGAGTTGGATGGATACTATGACGGACTCAAAATCGACATGGACATTCTGTTGGCCGGCGCGCTGCTGCATGATGTGGCCAAGCTGATGGAGTACGACCGCCGGGACGGAAAGGTGGTCAAAAGCGAGATGGGCCAGTATTTGCGCCATCCCATCAGCGGAGCGGCCATGGCGGCCAAGCATGGACTCCCGGACGAAGTGGTGCACATTATCGGTTCCCATTCAAAGGAAGGCAATTTCGCCAAGCGCACGGTGGAAGCCATTATCGTTCACCACGCGGATTTCCTCAACTTCGAACCCTTCCACCAGTAAGCCGGAGCGGTCCGCCCGGATTATTCAGAGATATCCGGGTTCAGTTCTTTTACACTGCTCTCAACTTCGAAGTAACGGTAGTCTTTGT
>DSBM01000153.1 GCA_011049425.1 Candidatus Aminicenantes bacterium | reverse complement strand
GGAGCAGTCATGCTCTGCACGGTTCAAGCTGTTAAGGCACTGCCGAACGAAAGGGGGCAGAAACAGTCAGCGAAGGCCTAAACTGGTGTGATATGCTCTCTACCCGATCAATTTGACATTTTGGCCATATAGCCGATATATCTATGAATTTGATCAAATGCTGATTGGGGGTTCCGCGTTGGTTGTAATGAATAAACGCAAAATGTCAAATTGTCAAGAACCGTCCCCCCGTTCGAGGCCTGATTCTTCCAGGATGGATTGAAAGGTCTCCGGGTCTACGTGGGTGCGGGGGTTGGAAGGCGGGGTGCAACCCTTGCTTTTAACGATGGAAAGGTCGTAGGTGCCGATGCGCCGCGCCAGGTCAATGATTTCCACCTTGTCCAGGCCGATCAGGGGGCTGTAGACGGGAAGCCCCGAACGGGTGCGGTAAGCGGCCAAATTGCTCAGGGTCTGGGACGCCACCTGGGCCAGGCTGTCTCCGGTAATGATTCCCAACGCGCCCGTGCGCCGGGCCAATTCGCCCGCATGGCGGTGCATGAGGTACTTGCAGATAATGCACAGGTAGGGGCCGATGCGCCTGTTCCTGTGCAGTATGTCGAAGCGACCGTTAAATAGATCGCCGTGCTCCACCACCTCCAGGCGGATGCGCCGGCCCGCTGAGAATTGTTCCAGTTGCCGGCGCAGGTGTTCCACTTTTTCGCGCTCATCGTTTCCCATGGAGAAATGCATCAGGATGGGTTCCACCCCGCGTTTCATCATCAGGAACGTGGCCACCGGTGAATCGATTCCGCTGGAGATGAGCGAAACCAGTTTCCCGGCGCTGCCGTAGGGCATGCCGCCGAAACCGGAGATGCGGCGAAAAAAGACAAAAGCCGTGTCTCGGCCGATCTCGACTTCGAGGTTGAATCCCGGAGCATTCAGCTTGACCACAGCCCCGGTGTCCAGGCGCACCCGTTCACCCAGGCGGCGTTCCACCTCCATGGACGTGAGGGGGAATTCCTTGTCCGTGCGCTGGCAGCTGACGCGGAAGCTGCCGGCCTCACGCACAAGGGGGTAGAGATGCGCGGCCGCCGCTTCCAGATCCTTTATGTTGCGGGGGACTTCAAGGGCGGGACTGAAGGAGCGGATTCCCAGTACCCGCTCCAGGGCAGTCTCACTGCTGATACCCCGGACGTAAATGCGGCCGTGGGTGCGGTCAACCGTTTTGAACGGAACGCCTTCGTTCTTAAGGAAACCGCGGATATCCGAGCATAGCTGATTCTCAAAGTGGGAGCGGTTGCGTCCTTTCAGGCCGATCTCGCCGTAGCGCACGATCAGGGTGTTGGCGATCATGAGGGCGTGCCGCTGTTGTTGTCCAGTGACGGATGGTTGCCGGTCAACCGCTTGAGGTGCTCCAGAAGAATCCGGCCGGTCTGGTCGCGCCGGTATCCCCGAACAGCCCGGCGCTGGGTTTCCAGGACCCGTTTGCGCAGGCCTTCGTCCCGCAGCACGCGATCAAGCAGAGCGGCGATTTGAACAAATGATTTTTTGTGTATTAACAGGCCGCCGCCGCGCATGGTTTCCGCCACCGCTCCGGCATCGAACGCCACCACGGGAATGTCCAGGTGGAAACTTTCGGGAACAGGGGCGCAGAATCCTTCATGCTCGCTCATGTGCAGGTAGAGGTGGGCCAGGCGAAAATAGGTGATCAACTCATCTTCGGGCACGTGCCCGGTAAAGTGCACGTGGGCGTTTTCCAGGCGGGAAACCATTTTCTGCAGGGCCGACAGGTAGCGTTCAAAACCCCGGTACTCTCCCACCAGCAGCAGGCGGGAATTGGGGTTGAAAAAACGCTGGTAAAAATGAAACACTCGGATGACATCCTCGATGCGCTTGTTGGGAATAATGCGCCCGACGTAGAGAATGTTGGTGCGGATGTCTGTAAAAATATCGCGGATCACGGGCACCAGCGGGCGGGAAAACTTTTCAAAGTCCATTACCAGGGGCAGCACGCCCGTGGGGGAAAACCCCAGCTCTTTCAACTCATTTTCGTTGTACGCTGAGTCCCCCAACGCCAGGTCGACTTTCCCCACCAGGCTTTTGAGTTCCACGCGGCCCTTGAAACAGTCCTTGGTCAAAACGCGGTGGTAGTCGAGGAAAAAGTGATGGGGCGTGATGTTGTGGTAGATCATGACCTTGCGGTCCGGCAGGCGCAGAAAGGTCTTGGTCACCGGTGAGCCGATGGAAAAGTGATAGATGGTCACGTTGTCGGCACTGGCCTGGTTGGCGTATTCCTTGTAGGGGATAATCTGGCCGGCGTAGCGTGGGTGATAGAAAAGCGAAAAAATTTCGGATTCAATGCCGCGGCCACGAAGATAGTTGCGGATTTCCAGGGCCTCGTTGCCGATGGCGTCTCCGTAGGAGTAGGACGTCAGGAACTGGTGGACTTTCATGAATCGCCGTAGAGCTTTTTCTCGATCGCGCGCTGGCGCTCTTCCAGGAAGGACGCCTTGTCTTCCAACACCTTGATCTTGGTTTTCAGCAATTCTTCTTCGATTTTCAGCTTGGATGCTTCCACGATCATATTGTTGATGGTGTTGTGCAACAATTTGACGTACTCTTTGCTCTGCTGCACGACCGGGATCAGGGTTTTGAGCTGATGGATGTCCCGGCTGTTGGTGTTGTGCAGCTCCACGATCAGGTTCTGCAGGTCGGTGCGAAACGGCCGCAGCATGAAGCGCAACAGCGGCATCAAAAGGCGTCGCAGCAGGCCCAGCGCTTTCTTGACCGCGCCCCCCTCCTGTTCAGGTTCCAGGTGGAAGGGAACGAAATCCTCCGCTTCCCGACCGCGATACAGGTGGTTCTCGTACACATTGGGGATTTCCAGGAAGTCGGGCAGGGGCTGCAGCTCCATCTCCTCAATCTCGTCGATCTCTACCTGGCGCAGCAGCCCCGCGGATTTCTTTTCCTCGATCTGCCGTTGAATATCGGCCATGATCGCTTGCACGTCGATCTCTTCGGCGGCCGTGAACAACGGCTCTTCCGGGGTGGATGCATTCTTGGTCATGGTGCCTCTCCTGGATGGATATGCGGCGGATTTCAACATCTACGGTAGCACAGAGAAGCCCGGCAAGTCAACCGGATCGGGCAGTACTGGCCCCGAATCCCGCAACAGTTCC
>DSBM01000152.1 GCA_011049425.1 Candidatus Aminicenantes bacterium | reverse complement strand
GGATTACATCCCAAACAACCACCGGGGTCATTTTAGTCCGCCGAAGACCGCATGGGTCTGAACCGAAGTGGTGAGCGGTGACCTGTGCCCTCTGGGTATTTGTGCCCGAAAGGGTACTCTCATACAGCCTTATCATTTTTTCAAATATGCATAACCCCCAAACCCACACAAAATGGAAGAGAACCCAACTTTACAACTTTGTTTATCAACTAATTATGGTCCCGTCCGGGATTTCCGCGTTCTTGGACACCACCACGATTCCGTCCACAATATGGTAGATGCCTTCATCACGCCTGGCTTCATCCCCCTGGTAATCAATACACACATCGCGGCCGATACGCACATTCTTGTCCAGGATGGCCCTGCGGATCAGGCTGTTACTGCCGATTCCCAGCGGTGTCGGACAAGTGACTTCCGGGTGTTCGTAAAAATCAGCCCCCATCATCACCACGTGATCCAGATGTGTCCCCTCCCTGATAATGGAGCGAATACCCACAATGGACTGTTCAATGCGACTGCCTTCGATAATGGAACCGTCGGAAATCAAGGAATTGTGCATATGACAATCGCGCACCTTCGATCCCGGCAGAAAACGCGCATGCGTGAAAATCGGATTCCTCTCATCGTAGAAGTTGAAGCGGGGCACGGGATTGGCGAAATCCAGGTTGGCCTGGTAAAAAGCGCGGATGGTACCGATATCCTCCCAATAGCCGTTAAAAACATAAGCGTGGACCCGGCGATGGGGAATGGCCGCGGGAATGATCCCTTTGCCGAAATCCTGGCTGTCGTTCTGTTCCAGCAGGTTCACCAGCACATCACGGTTGAACAGATAGATTCCCATGGACGCGAGAAAAGCGGACTCATCCGGACGACCCGGTAAACGCAGCATCTCAATCACGGCGTCATCCCGTGGTTTTTCCCTGAAATCAACGATGCGATCACTCTCCCCCACCTTCATGATACCGAAACGGTGGGCGGTCAGCCGGGCCACCGGAGTGGTGGCAATGGTAATCTCGGCACCGCGGCGCTTATGCTCAGCCACGAAAGCCTCCATGTCGATGCGGAACAACTGGTCTCCCGACAGAATGGCCACATAGTCCGCGTCGTGTTCACAGATATAGCTGATGTTTTTGCGCACGGCGTCCGCGGTTCCCTGGTACCAGTTCTTGTTTTCGATCGTCTGCTGGGCCGCCATCACCTGTACGAATCCGCGCGAAAAACCATCAAATTTGTAGGTCCCGGTAATGTGGCGATGAAGCGACTCAGTATTGAACTGGGTCAAGATGTAGATCTTCTTGATGCCCCAGTGCAGGCAATTGGAAATGGGAATGTCTATCAGGCGGAATTTGCCACCGATGGGAACCGCCGGTTTGGCGCGATTTTCCGTCAAGGGAAAGAGTCGGGTTCCCTGTCCGCCTCCCAATATCACCGCCAGTACGTTCTTCATTTCAGCCTCTCGCAAAGGGGGGCGGAACCTGACGGCCGCATCCGGGCCTCCGCCACCGCCGCCTGCATATTAGGTCGCGCCAGCCGCAAAGTCAAGAAAAACCAAAAACTGGGGACGGTGCTTGTAAGTATGTAAATACGGATTTTTGGATAAACGAAAAGGTGACAGGAGGCCCGTCTTCGCCAAGGCTTCTCCGGGCGGGCAGGTTTCAGGTACCAGGTGTCAGGTGTCAAGGGGCGAAAAATTTTTCGCCCCTACGTTCGTCAACTTGTGGTTAATTCTGTGTATTCCGTGTGTTCCGTGGCTTATTTTGTATTGCTTCTGCTTCCCCTTTCCAACTTTCGTTACTTACTTACCCGTTCTATATACGACCCATCGCGCGTATCCACGCGGATCACCGCGCCCTCATCCACAAAGGGGGGCACCATGATCTCCATGCCGTTATCCAGGGTGGCAGGCTTATAAGATGCCTGCACCGTGGCGCCCTTGATCGACTTTTCCGCATGAGTAACCGTAAACTCCATCGACAGCGGCGGGGTGATGTTCATGGGGCTACCTTCAAAAAATTCTACCTGGTAGGCTTCGTTCTCCTTCATATAATAAGCCAAATCGCCCAGGAATTCGCGGCTTAACGGCAATTGCTCAAAGGTTTCATTGTCCATGAACACAAAACTGTCTCCGTCCAGGTAAGAAAAAGTAAATTCCCGTGTTTCCATGACCACGCGGTCGACTTTCTCACTGGAACGGAAACGATGGTCACGGATCGTGAGATCCTGGATATCACGGATTTTGGTTTGGACAATCGCGTTGCCTTTTCCGGGTGTAATATGCTTCATCTCTTCAACCCGGTACAAACGGTCGCCCATGCGGATCACCATACCTTTACGTATCTGGGTTGCATTTATCATTGGTGGTACCCCCACGTTGAAAGAAATTGCCCGTTGCGGTTGGGAACAGCCGTTACTGACGCCCGGACGGAAAAGAGGGATTCAAATGGAGCTGATGGGAGTCGAACCCACGACCTTCTGAATGCCATTCAGACGCGCTCCCAGCTGCGCCACAGCCCCATTCGAAAATGTTTTATACCACAACCGTGGCGGGAAATCAACCGCTTGGAGCGGGCAAAACCTTTATCGGGCGGCGGCATCCGCCTGCCGGGCCAATACCACCCCGGTAGAGACCCGGCCGTCGATGCGCACTTCCAATCCGTTGGAAACGCGTACATGACGGACATGCGGGGTGCGACGCACCAGTGGCATGCACTTGAGTTGATCCCAGCGGACATACTCTTGTTCTGATTCCCGCCGGATATGAAAATAGCCCATCTTGAGTGAGATCATATTGTGAAAAAAGTGGCTGCCCTGTGACGGATCCACCATGAATCCCGGGCGGCCGGCTTCAACCACGACCCGGGCCTGGGAAATCTGACCCCACTCCACGGGAATCCCCAGCCAGGGATCGTTGGTGCCCCAACGTCCGAACCCGATCAGCAGATAATGGCAATCCTCGCGGACACATTGGGCGTTGATTTCACCCACTTCCGCGGCGATCCGGCGAGTCGCGCCCAGATCGAAAGTGTCGGGATCCACGAACACCACATCCTGGATGTTTTTAGTCACTCCATTGCCCATGGCATGCTCACAACGGCACAACACGCGCGCCGGTTCATCCGGTTCCAGGGTGATTTCGAGTTTCTCTTTTCCGGTAACCATGGGACGGATCTGCAACAAATGAAATTCAGACAAATCCTTTCCCTGAGGCGGAATGTCCATGGCGAATTCCACTTCAACATGTGAACCGAACGCACTTCTTCCCGTACGCAACACATCCTGTAAAACATCCGCCAGCGGCAGGCGGCGTTGTTTCAGCAGGGGCGCGAAAGTTACGACCCTGGGTCCCTCACCCGCCAAACTGTCCGTGATACGGTCATCCGCAAGAGAATAGGTGCCGCCGACATGAAGCAAAGTGCCGTCCTCCTCGGCCGCGGAAAGATCCAGGCGTTGCAGGGTGTGTCGTTCATCCGCCAGGATGTTGATATCGCTTTTTGCCAGCGACAACGCCCAGAAGAAATTCTGGGTCTTTTTCAGCAACTCGTCCGCGCCCGCATAGGGAGGCGGAAGATGTGGATAGCGGGGAGAAAAGCGCCACGTGCGCGCGCCCTCAACAATGGTGGCCCCCAACCCCAATGCCGGTTCCACGGCGCCGTCTTCCGGTTTCTGGTACGAAACGGGATAGTAGTTAAATGATTGGGCCACCCCGGAAACCGCCGGATAGAATCGCTGGTTGTGCGCCCGTCCCACCACCTGCTGGATAATCACCGCCATCTTTTCTTCTTCAATGCGGAAATTGGTATTGCGCACATATTCCTTGGGAGAACTAAAAAACACCGAGGCGAAAACCAGTTTGATGGCACGCTCCAACTGCCGCATGCGCACGGACAGGCGCTGGTGATTGTTGGGCAGCATGTAGGTAGCGTAAAGACCGGCGAAAGGCAGGGTTTGGGAATCCTCCAGCAGACTGGAAGAGCGTACGGCCAGGGGATAGCGGATGTTGCGCAGCAGGATCTCCAGATCCGACAGGATGCCGTCAGGCAATTTGGCGTGCAGGAACCGACGCACGATGCGCTGGTTGTCGCTGGTCTCGATGGCTTCGTTGATCAGTTTGTTGGCTGTCATGAAGGTTTCAAACACCTCGCTACAGATGACAAACGTATGCGGCGTACGCAAGCGGATGCCCGGGAAACGATTGGCCAGGCCGGTTTTGGTCAACATGGTGTTGAGAAAGGCGATACCCCGCGCCTTGCCTCCCAGGGAACCGTTGCCAAGGCGAATAAAGGACTCGCGTAAATCCAGCAGGGATTGCTGGAAATCCAGGATCACCCCGGAACGGTTGCGAACCATCAGCCCCTGGATGGCACGGTGGATGAAGCGCCGCAACTCGGTCGTGTCGGCGAAATCAGACACCCGCTTGGGACGCAACGCCTCCGCCCCTTCGAACTCGGTACGCGCACGCAACCAGATCGAGATATGGTTGCGCTCCGCATGGTACTCCAGGCACTCATCCGGTACCATCTGCACCAGTTTGGCAAACTCGAGCATGTTGTGCGCGCGCCCCACCTCACGCCCGTCGGGCATGCGGAAAACAAAATCCCCGAAACCAAAGTTCCCCAGGATGAACCGGCTGATCTCCTGTAAAAGATGGGGCGAGTTCTTGTTCAGGAAATCCAGGCCGAACTGCTCGGCCCGGGTGCGGTTCTCTTCATTGGAAGATTGGATCAGGAAAGGCAGGTCGGGTATCTCCGCCTTGATCATGTGCGCCACGCGAAAGCCGCATTCTTTGTCGATGCGGCCTTCACGAGGAAAACGGATATCTGAAATCACGCCCAGCAGGTTCTCCCGATACCGCTGGTAGATTTCCAAACCCTCTTCAAAAGTCTCGGCCAGAAGGATCTTGGGACGGGCCCGCATGCGCAGCAAGCGGTGCAGGTCGTTGACACCTTCTGAAATCAGCATGCGGGTCTGGGTCATGATCTCCGTGTACAATATGGGCAGAAAAATAGAAAAGTACTTGGGAGAGTCCTCGATCAGAAGAATCACCCGCACGCCCAGGCGGGTGTCGTTATTCACGTTTTTGAGATCCTCGATGTACTTGATAATGGCGAGCAGGATGCGGGTGTCTCCAGACCAGAAAAACACGCGATCAATGCTCGAGCTTGAGCGCAGTTTCTCTTGCAGCTCCTGACTAACCCACTCATAGGTAAGCAGCACAACCGGAATGTGGGGATTCATCTCTTTGACCCGCGTCCCGAATTCCAGGGGATCCATATCCGTGATCCGCGTCATGGTGATTACCAGGTCAAAACGCCCTTTCTCCAGGACGCGAAAAGCTTCTTCAGCCGTGGAAACCCGGTGAATGCGGGGAACGAAACGCAGGTTCAGGTCGATGTACTCGCCAAAGATTCGTTCCGAAAGCCGGCCGTCTTCTTCCAGCACGAACGCATCATAATAACTGGAAACCAACAGGATTTCCCGAACACGGAAGCGGATCAAATCATGAAATACACCGAACGGAGACTCCGGGTCGGCGCTCAGCTCGGAATTCAACTCCCCGATATTGTCCATGGTTCATATCATACAGGAGAAAGTTTCAAGTCGAAAGTATAAAACTCGGCCAATGGCTATTGGCGAGAGGCGAAGGGCCAGTGGCTATTGGCTAGTGACAAACAGAATTAAATTCCCGTGTGTTCTGTGTGTTCCGTGGTTGATCAAGTCGAAAGCTGAAAGTCTAAAGTCGAAAGTGAAAACTCTCAAAACTATTTCAACTTCTTGCCTTTTCAACTTTGGATCATTTGGATTTGTTTCGGATTTCGAATTTGGGATTTCGTATTTTGCCTTTTTATTCCTTCTTCCTTATTCGTTATTCTGAGCCTGAAGGGCACGGGCGCCCTGCCTCCTGACACCTGATACCTGTCACCTTTTCTTCTTCAACTCCTCAACTGTTTTTATTCCGGGCGACCGGCCGGTCGCCCCTACTTCGCCAACGACGCAGTCTTCAAAATCACGCCTTCGCGTTCCACCGGGTAGAGAGCCTGAAGCATCATGGAGCGGCCCGTGGCGATGGCGGAAAAACCGTAACGATCCCGTACCCGGCGCAATCCGGCGCTGAGCTGTTCGCCGCGCAGGTCCAGGAACGGCAACAGGTCGCGGGCCTCCGAGATGTCCTCCACTTTGACCCCCACCAGGCGCAGGGAACGGTCGCGGCGCGTCTGCAGGCGCTGCCACAGCAGCAACACGGTTTTCCACATATCCGGATAGGAATAAGTGGGAAACGGCAGTGCGGAGCGGGCGGTAAAGGTGGAAAAATCGTCGAACCGCGCCTTGACCTCGATACGCCCGGCAAACACCTCCTCGCGGACCAGGTGAACCGAGAGGCGCTGCACCAGGTAAGAGAGGTGGGAAAGCAGCAGGCCGGCATCGCGGATGTCCTGGGGAAAGGTGGTCTCGCGACTGAAACTGCGGGATGCGGGCACGCGCGCGGCGGGGAAACGCTTTCCCCCCAACAGGTGCACCCCCACCGTGCGTTTCCACAGATCCGGGTAACGGCGCTCCAGGTCGCACACCCGGCGCACCCCCAGACCCATCAGGATCATCTCGGTCTGGGGACCAATGCCGGGCACGCGCTCAATCGACATGCGGGATACGAATTCGCGCTCGTCCAACACCACCATCAGGCCCCCGGGCTTGGCCGCCTCCGTGGCCAGCTTGGCTCCCATGCGCGTAAACCCCAGGCCCGCCGACACCTTGAGGCCGATGCTGCGCTCCACCTCGGTTTTTAATTGCCCGGCCAGGTCCGCCGCCGAAGGGTTGAGATAACGCATGCCGCCCAGGTCCACGTAGGCTTCATCCACGGACACCGGCTCCACCCGCGGAGAATAACGGCGCAGGCATTCCATGAAACGCTGCGAGATATCGCGGTATACCGCGTGCCGGCCGCGCAGGAACACGCCGTGGGGACACTTGCGGCCCGCCATGCGCAACGACATGCCTGAATGCACGCCGTAACGGCGCGCCTCGTAAGAAGCGGTGCACACCACGCCCCGCTCATCGGGCATACCGCCCACAATCACCGGCCGGCCGCGCAACTCGGGACGCAACATCACCTCAACCGCGGCGAAAAAAGCATCGATGTCGACGTGGAACACGAAAGGCTGCATGATCAGTAGCGTCGCATGACGCCCACCACTTGCCCCACCACCCGGAAAGGCTCATGGATGGGTGCATATTCAGGGTTTTCCGGCATCAGGTAATGGCCGTTGGGGCCGCCGCGGCGCAGGCGCTTGAGGGTAATGGAACTGCTGTCCAGCAGGGCCACCACCATGGCGCCGGCATCGGCCGTATCACTGCGCCGCACGATCACCACATCGCCCTCACGGATATAGGCGTCGCGCATGCTCTCTCCCTGCACCCGCAAAGCCACCACCTCGCCGGAACGATCCACCATCCACTCCGGCAGCTCCACCTCTTCCCCCAGGGATTCAAACACGTCCAGGGGAGATCCGGCGGGAACAACCCCCACCAGGGGTACGGTATGGCCGGATCGCACCAGTTCCCAGCGCCCTCCCAGGTGGCGCAGGTGGCCCCGCTCCGACAGGCGCTGCAGGTAAGCGTGAACCGTGGCCGGTGATGCCAGGCCGGTTTCACGGGCGATTTCGCGCACTGTGGGGAAATAACCGAGCCGCTCCGTCAAGGCGGTAAGCCGATCCAGGAATTTTTTCTGCTTGCGTGTCAGCACGGGCATCTCCTTTTATGGATCAAAAAAAGTTGAGAGAGTTGAGGAAGTTGCGGATGGAAAAAACAGTAGGGGCGAAAAATTTTTCGCCCGTACACCTGTTGCCTCTTTTCTCTTGCCCCTCGCCCCTGGCCAGGGCGGTTCGCAAACCGCCCCTGCCACCTGTCTCCTGTCACCTTCTCTCCTTTTTTTTCAACTTCTTGCCTCTTCAACTCTGCAACTTTTCAACTCTATTTGTTCGATCTTTGTTCGCCTTTAATATAGCGCGATATTTCCCCGATGTCAACCGGAAGAAAGTGGAAAAGGGAAGTTGAGAGAGCTGAGGGTGCCTCTTTTCTCTTGCCCCTGGCCAGGGCGGTTAGCGAACCGTCCCTACACTGCCTCCTGACACCTGTTACCCGTCACCTTCTTTTCAACTTCTGTTCAGGTAAAGGATCACCAAGCCGAGAAGAAAAAAAAGCGCGATCATGCCCCACTTGACAGTGTTCATTTGCCGGCGGATCAGGCCGCGTTCATCCAGGTAGTACCGTTGCTGCTCGCGTTTCACCACCTGCCCGCGCATTAACTTGCGCAGGGTCATGGAGTTTCGCAACCCCAGTTCCTCCAGGGTACGGGCCATCTCCGGCGTACCGGCGGCGCTGTTGCGAAAAGCCGCAATGATCTCGCGGCGGCGGCGGAACTCAGAAAAAATCGACGCCAAGCCCATGGGGCCTCCTTGTGCCGGTCATGCCGGAGATACTGGATTATCCCCGAGCACGGCGGACTTGTCAACGCGACCGGGCCCGGGCATGAAACCCAGGTAACGGCGCTGGTTCCGCCGCAGCCGTTCGGGCCCGTACCCTTCACCGCCCAGGCCGGCCAGGGCGCCCACGGCCATGAGTGCCGACAACTCCCGTTCACCGCAACCGCTGCGGGCCATGAACCCTTCCAGCCCCGCATATCCCTGCCTGCGACCGGTCAGGATCCGTTCCGCCAGGACCCCGCCTACTCCGCGCACCTGGAGCAATCCGGCGCGGATCGCCCCGGCCTCCTCCGTAAAGCCGGCGGCGCTGCGGTTGACATGCGGAGGCAATACGGAGATTCCCCACTCCAGGGCTTCACGGATGTAAACGGCCTGGGGATAATAACCGCCGCCGGCATTCAAGAGCCGGCAGAAAAAGGTGGCGGGAAAATGGGCCTTGAACCAGGCGGATAGAAATGCGGAATAGGCGTAGGCCGTGCTGTGGGCCTGGTTAAAAGCGTACAACGAAAAATCCACGGCCAGCTTCCACAGGAATTCAAGTTCACTCGCGCTGAATCCACCGGCCGTTCCGGCCTGTAAAAAAGCGTCCCGGTATGCGGCCTCGCGGCGTTTTTTCATTTCCCGGCGCACCTTTTCACAATAATCCAGCTCCCACCCCGTGAGGGTATGCAACAACACGGATATCTGCTCTTCGAAAATCAGCGTCCCGCGGGTATGGGGGAACACGCGGCCCAGCAAGGGGTGGACCGGGGCTTTGCGGGCGATGTAAGCCGCTTTCATGCCCGAGCGGGCCGGACCGGGACGGATAATGGCGATGGCGATTCCCAGTTGACCCAGGTTTTGCGGCGCCGCCTGCTCCAGGTTTTGCCGCGCCAGGGGACTCTCCAGTTGAAAACAACCGATGGTGCGGGCCGCGCGGATGATCCCCCAGGTAAGCGCATCCGTCATATCCACATGCTTTCCCAGGGCCACCGGGGCGATCACATGGAACCCCCTTACGCCCAGCAGGTCGAGTTTAAACACCCGCAGGCGCTCGATTGTGTGCTTGTCCCATGCCATTTGGGGGAATCCCGACGGCGACGTGGATACGGGAAAATGGTCACGCACATCGCCGTTGTTGCAAAACACCACCCCCCCCACGTGCAATGCCGTATCCCGGTACACGCCCTGCAGCAGGGTCGCGGCGCGAAAAACTTCGCGCGAACGCCCCTCTCCCCGCCCCGCCAATTCCCGGGGCTCGGCGAACATGGGGACCTGTTTACCCAGTGCGTGGGCCTCCTCCGGGGCGAATCCACTGCAACGGGCCATTTCATACAGCGCGGAACGGGCGCGAAAAAAACGATGGGTGGACACAAAGGCCACCCGGGGCGCATAGGTCTCAAACACCCAGCGCAGCACCTCGTCCCGGCGCGAAGAGTCCAGGTCCATGTCGATATCGGGCGGCTCCTCGCGCAGACGGTTGAGGAAGCGTTCAAAAAGCAGGTTGTGCCGCAAGGGGTGGACCCGGGACGCGCCCAGCAGGTAAAGCAGCAGGCTGGAAACCCCGGAACCACGAAGATTGAAATAGATCCCCATGCGGCGGCAGTAGGAGGCAATCTCCGCGGCCACCTCGAAATGGAAACCGACCCCCATTTCCCGCACCACCCGCAGTTCACGCAAAAGGCGCGCGGTTTCAGCCGCATCCAGCCGTCCCCGGCTCACGCAACTACGCACCATCTTTTCCAACCGCGTCCCGCCGTTAGCGCAAGCAGGCAGGATGCCGCTGAACGTGAAATCGACCGCATCCGCCACCACAAAGGTATTGCGCAGAGCCTCACGTCCGGTATCCCCCCAGCGTTGGCACACGGCGCGCGCGCTCAGGGGCCCGTGGGTGCGGTCCATCCCCGCCTTCACCTCGGAAAACGGGCGATGGCGGAACACCGCCGCGGCGGCGGCAAAACGTTCGGAAACCCCGAGCCAGCGCAGGGGCTGCGCCCAGACCAGGGGAATGCAATGACTCCGCGCCACGGCCACTGCCACGCGCGGAGTCGTCCACTCCAGGCCCAGATAGAAAAGACCCGGACCCACCTGGCGCTGCAGGAGCGTCAAAGCGCCATCCAGATCGATGTTGGACTGGGGCGCCAGGACGACCACCATCTCATCCAGGCTTGCGCAACGACGCTGGTTGAGGGTATCCACCAGCGCGGAATATGCCGCGTTGTTGCGAGGAAAAAGCAACAGGGCGCCCAGGCCGCGCAGGCGGACCTCCACGCCCAACAGCGCTTTCAGGCCGCGGCCACGAGCCTGGCGCCAGAACGCCTCCCAGCCCTGCACGGCAAAGGGATCGGTCACCGCCAGGGCGGGCAAGCGAGCCGCGCCCAGCCAGTCAGCCAACTCCGCCGCGTCCACCGCCCCCCATCCCCGCGAGTAAGTGGAATAGACACGCAGGGGCACATACGACAAGCCCGGCGCGCAAGCAAGGGGGTGTTGTTTGTTCGTCATTTGTTCGCTTTTTATCATAATACGGGCCCTTGCGCCTGTCAACCCGCACCCCCGCCTCGGGTTGACAATATGGGCCGATTCTGCTATTTTCCAAGCCTGAGAGGGTCTATAGCTCAATGGCTAGAGCCATCGGCTCATAACCGATAGGTTCCAGGTTCGAGTCCTGGTAGGCCCATTCCGGAACTACTTTTCCCAAGGAGCTTCATTGAAAGAAGGGCTAGACGTTTTATTTTCCCTGCAGCAGACAGACGACAGGCTGAAGGAGATCCAACTCACCCTGAAAGACATTCCCCGCATGATCCGGGAACTCGAAGAGGAACGGGACGGCAAGGCGGAAATCATCGAAGCCGCCCGTGAAAAACTCCAGGCAAACACCAAATCGCGGCAAAAAATGGAAAGAGAGATCCAGGCGATCAAGGAAAAGATCGCCAAGTACCGCGAACAGATGGCCAAGGCCTCCACCAACCGCGAATACCAGGGATTCATCGCTGAAATCAAGTTCGAAGAAAACCTGATCACCCAGATCGAGGAGAAACTGATCGAACACATGGTGGAATCCGATGAGATCGTGGCCGAGATCCGCTCCCGCGAAGAAGATTTCCAGAAAATCGTGGCCGAGTACAACCAGCGGATCAAGGATTTCAACACCAGCCTGGAGTACGAACAGAAAAAACTGGCGG
Organism: Candidatus Aminicenantes bacterium; assembly: GCA_011049425.1. Taxonomy (NCBI): domain Bacteria; phylum Candidatus Aminicenantota; species Candidatus Aminicenantota bacterium. The sequence continues at coordinate 1,144 of DSBM01000152.1, read as the reverse complement.
AAGTCCGCAAAGAGCGCGAAAGCATCCGCGCCCGCATACCGGCCCGCTTGCTCAAAGTGTACGACAACCTCTTCGCCAAGAAGGCCGGCAAGGTCATCTCCCTGGTGGAATCCGATTTCTGCGGCGTATGCAACATCAAGGTCCGCCCCCAGTTGCTCAGTGAATTGATCTCTACCGACGGCATGTTCGTCTGCGAAAACTGCGGACGCATTTTGTTTAAACGCGTAGAAAAAGAGGCAGACAAACAGCCTGCCTCGTCCGCCTAGGGGGTCACCCCCCGCGGCACCACGCGCGCCGCATACCCCTCTGTCTTTACAAATACAAGTTGGAAAGTTGAAGAGTTGAAAAGGCAAGAAGTTGAAATAGTTTTGAGAGTTTTCACTTTCGACTTTTGACTAGCCTCTCGCCTATGGCCGGTTTACTTTCGACTGATGTTTTCCTGTCACCTGACACCTTATTTTCACTTTCGACTTTAGACTTTCAACTTGTTACTCGGGTTTCCTCTTCAACTCTTCAACTTTGGAACATTGGGATTTGTTTGGGATTTCGGATTTGGGATTTCGGATTTTTATACCTTCTACCTTCTACGTTCTACAGGGCGGTTCGCGAACCGCCCCTTGCCTGACTTTTGTCTCCTGCCTCCTGTCACCTGATACCTGTCACCTGCCTCCTGCCTCCTTTTTCCTCTTCAACTTTTCAACTTTCTCATGCATAATACACAGAGCATGATCGAACTCTATCACGTCTACAAACAATACATAAAGGGCGACTGGGCCTTGCAGGACATCAACCTGTCGGTCCGCAAGGGAGAGTTCGTCTTTTTAACCGGCGCTTCCGGCGCGGGAAAAACCACATTGCTCAAATTGATTTTCAAAGATGAAGTCCCCTCAAAAGGCCAGATCCTGGTGGATTCCACCAACATCAACCTCATTCCACCCAAGCATGTATTCCGACTGCGGCGAAAAATCGGCATTATCTTTCAGGACTTCAAACTCATCGACTCAATGACGGTGTACGAAAACGTGGCCCTGCCCCTGGTGGTGCGGGGCGAACGCCGCTCCGTAATCTCGCGCATGGTTCACAGCGCCCTCTCGCTGGTGGGACTCACCCATCGCAAGAACTACCCTCCCTCCCACATCTCCGG
>DSBM01000151.1 GCA_011049425.1 Candidatus Aminicenantes bacterium | reverse complement strand
CTGAAGAAATCCTTGACCAGCGATTGGGAACCGAAGCCGATGGCCAGGGACAAGCCTCCGGCGGCGACCAGGAAGGGAGCATAGTCTATGTTTAACTCTCCCAGAATCCACAGGGCGCCGAGGGTCCACAACAGGATCTTGATAATCGAGAGGATGACGGATGAGAGCGTCTGGTAGCGTTGCTTGTGGTGACTGTCCAGATGCCCGCTTCCCTCGACTCTCTTCATGGTTTTGTTCACTACCTTGCGGGCCACGCGGGTGAGCAGCAGCACGGCCAGCACCGCGATGACAATGATCAGGATGCCCCGCAACACCTGGTTGCGCAATTCCCGCCGCCGCTGGATGTGAAGGGAATCCAACTCTTCCCGGGTACTTTGGATGCGGCTTTCCAGGTTGCGGATGCGGTTTTCCGTAACATAGACAAAGGTCTGGGTTGTGTTCAGCTTGGGGATCTCAAGCCCGTTCAGGCGGATCCCCCGCACCTGGGCCAGCACCCTTTGCACTTTCCGGTTAACCGGGTCGGAAGCCTGTCGGGCCCGGGCCTCTAGTTGTTTGATTTCCTCCCTTTTCTCGGTGATCTTTTCTTTCTGTTCAGATTGTCTGGCTTTCAAGGTTTCCAGGCGTTGGCGTTCGGTTTTTAAATTGGAGGTAAACTTTTCCAGTTCGCCCTCCAACCGGCGTATACGGGCGGAGAGGGGTATTTCCGCCGCAAGGCGATTTTCCAGGGTGGTTGCGGATAACAGTTCTTTCTGGTGTTCGCTTTCCCGCAGGCGCTCGATCTGCTTCTCCAGTCGTTCAATCAGGAGGGCCACGGAGTTGATTTGTCGCTGGATTTCCGGAAGGCCGACTTCGCCCTTCCCCGTGTACATGTCCACTTTGCGCAGCCAGAGATCACGCTGACGCGGTTGCTCAGTGGAAAGGGTCATAAGCTGTGGCAGCAACTCGTCTTCCACGAGGTTGTACATGGAAACCAGCAGGTCGAATTTGCGCTTATTGAAATCCAGGCGTTCCACCAACTGGTGGGTGATTTCGAGTTCCTTGAAATCGGGGAACTCGCGTGGAGAGTATTGCTCCAGGGTGTGGAATTGGGTCTGAAAGCTTTCCAGCCTGGCTTCCAATTCTTCCAGTCCGGGGACTTTTTCCGGAGTGCCACTCTGGGCGGCCATGGGAATGGTCAACAATAGAACGGCCAGGATCCAATGCAAACCCTTTTTCATGATATCACCTCCTGAAGAGAACGGCAAAAGTACGGCTTGATTTGATTATAGCGGAGCCCGTAAGCTTTCTCAACTCGAATCCGCGGCAGCGGAGAATACCTGCAATGGCCGTTCATCCAGCAGCTGGTCGTTGAGAAAAACAGCCACTCGATACCTGCCGGGCGCAAGGCTTGTAAGGCGTTGGTAACAGATGATATGGCTGTAAAAAAAACCTGTTTCGCCGAAGGGAAAAAAGGTATCGTGAAGACGTTCTCCCTCTTCCTTGTATAGACTGATACGAGCCGTTCCCGCCCCCTCCACGTCACAGATGCGCACCAGCAGGTAGAAAGGCGCGCTCACGCGGCCGTTGGCGAATTCTTTGCGGACCAGGTGGTTTTCGCCGGCAATGATCTCTCGAAGTGCCGTTATTTCGCAAACGTGGGGATCCTCAAGCAGCGGCAGGTCTTGTATTCGCACCCGGCATCCGCCTGTCACCAGGCTCACCAGGATCAAACCAGCAAAAGCTTGATAAAAAACTTTCTGAGTGCCAATGAGTAGCCTCCCTGTATCTTTAACTTGTGCTTGAAAACCTTTTCCACAAACAGCTCCAGGGTCTGGAACCGTTCACCCCGGATGTAGTAGATCACAAAGGATGAGAACTGTAGATTCCAGGGCAGGCGAACCCGGCCGTTCCAGGTCAGTGTTTCCGGTTTCAGGTCATTGTCCAGGATCATGCGCAATCTCAGGCTGGTATCCTTGTGAAGTTGAAAAGTGCCGGCGAAACTCAGGTTGCGGGTATGGGTGCCTTCCACCCAGAATCCCCGGCTGCGGAATCGTGACGCCAGGCCGTACTCGGCGGTCAGATCCACCCCGCCTACACGGCGCCCCAGTACCAGGTCGGTTTGAAAGTCGGTCATGTCTTCCTGCAATCCGTCCCAGATGTGGTGGACGGCCAGGCTGGGACGCAACTCGAACCCGAGGGGAAGGCGCAATCCCCGCGAGCGGGCCAGCAGCCGTATGCCTGGTGATGAAGAGGTCTGTGTTTCTTCGCCGGATGGAAAGGAGTTGAACAGGTAGAAAGGAGTTATCGCCAGGGAAAGATTTTTTTCCAGCAAATGAATCGGAGTCAAGGGGACTTGAACGGAGGAGTTTCTGCGGTTGGTCTTCTCCAGCATATCACGATTGATACGGATTCCGGAATCCAGTGAAAATAAGCGGGTTTGAAAGCCGAAATCCGCCTGCAGATCGAGCTGGTCCGATTCAAAGCCCTCTCGCAGAATGCGACGCTCCAGCCCCAGGCTCAGCCTGATTTTTTCTTTTACTTCCAATGGAGTCGTGATGCGGTAGGATATGCTGTGGCCCCAGTTGTAACGAAAAGAAAACTGCGGACGGAATCCCTTGAAGGGATGAAGGGCAAGGCGCGCGCGGATTTCCGAAAAAAGATCGGAGCCCGCGCGGTCGCTGAATTGTTGACTCAGGTCGTATTCCAGGATACCCAACCGGTCGGCATGGCTGAGGGTCAGGCTGAAACTGCGATCTTTCGTGCTTCCCCGGACTGCCATATTCAACATATCTGTTTTTTTGGGGCGAAGCGCCAGTTGTCCTGTATATAACAGACCGCGAGGGGTTCCCGGCAGGCCGAACAAGGCGCGTTCAACTGCTTTCAGAGAGAAATCACCGTGGAAAGGACGCAGATGAAGTCTCAGGCGTGAATCCAGGGCCAACCCTTCCGCGCGCGTATAGTGCAAATCCTCCAGATAAAAAATGGTCCGGCCTTCCAGGGAACCCCGGTTTACGGAAAAGTGCCGCATGGGCATGGATGGAACGCCCATGATGTAGGGAATCACGGTTTCGGCCCTTACTTTTCCCCGGGCATCGATGCTGAACCCCCTGAACTCAAAATAGATCGCATGGTCTTTGAATTCAGCCAGTGTGGGTTTGCGAAGTTGAAAGCGCTTTACATCATTTCCGCGACCCGCGATCCTCTCGCCGAAAGATTCGGCATGGAAACGGGGGGGGATGGCCTGGAAGTAAACGCTGTCTCCGATGTGCGGGGGGGCGTCGCCGGCATCAATCGGTGCTCCACCGTACAGGATCCCCCGCAGGGTAGATACGTCGTAATACAATACGTTTCCCCGCAATTTCAAGTCACCGCTTTTCACAACGATATCTCCACTGCCGAAAATAATCTTGAGGTTGTCGCAATAGATGAAATACCGGCCGGAAACCTGAATCGATTGCGTCGAAGCCAAGCCCCGGGCCGCGATCAGAAGCAGGCTAAGGCAGAGTAACTTTTGCAACCTGTCCATCCAGACCCATCAGGTAGACATAGCCCCGGTCGTCTTTGGAAACGCCTGTAATCCCTCCCAGTGGAGAGCGGAACACATCGATCACATCGCCGCCGGGAGTAAAGCGGTAGAGGGTGTCACCGGCCGAATCGGTAATCAAGAGTGAACCCTCAAAAAACTCCATGCCCCCGGCGGCCAGGCCGGACAGTTGAAAAAGGCGAGTGATTTCACCGGATTCGGGGTTGAGAGAGAAAATACTTTCCGAGCGGGAATCGAAGAGAAGCAAATCATTCTCTCTTGCAGCCAGCAGGCGCGGATAAATCCGGGAAGTCGAAATACGTGTGATCAGTATCCCCGACATGGGGTCAAACACATCGATTTCGTTCTTTTCGCCACAGAGATAGAGCCGGCGATCCAGGAAAGCGATTCCGGTGGCCGGAGTTAAAACAAAACTGCGGATAGTGGTTCCGCTTTCCGTATCAAAAGCGCTGATGCTTCCCCCGGCGCCTGCCTTCCAGATCTTTTCTCCGTCAAAGCAGATATCGCCCGGTCCGGAAAGAAAGGTGGAAAATACCCGCTGGATCGTAAGGTTGGTGCGGGATGCATCGGGATCCAGTGGATTGTTGAACACCACATCCCGGCAGCCGTTAAAAATCGAAGCGGCAGTTAAGCCGAAAACCATTAGCTGAAAAATCGCCCGTAATCGTTGCATATCTCTTTTTTGTGAACTTCAGGTCCAGAAAGTGAAGCGCCAGGATGGCGGTTGTCCCCACCAACAGCCGGTTGCGGGTTTGAAAGCGTTGTTCCGTCTGATTTCGTAATTCCACAACCTGTACAATGTCGCGACTGGCCAGGTATTGATCGTAGGCCTGGTTCCCGCGGTGGTTGAGAACGGCTGCCGCCGCAACCGTGCCGATGAATCCGCCAAGCAGGAGCACGCCTTTCAGAACCTTGCCCGATTTCAACTGCACCCAGCCGGGGATCACCCGTTCCAGCGGCAGCGAATGATCTTTGTTTTCCGTTTCCCTGCAAAACGCGGGTGGCACCAGGAGAACGGGAATCAGAAGCAATGTGATCCACCAACGGGGCATGGGTAACAGTGTACCGGGTTCTTTTCTTGATTGCAATCAGAGCAAGTTGACATCGCTTAGCGTGCACTTCTATAATTCGTAAAGAGAAGCCTGCCGACCGCAACGGGCGTTCCGCCCGATGCCATTCCGGCAAAGGCTGTTGAAGAGAGATAGGAGGCTGTTATGAAGCCCCGGAGTTATTGCCTGTCCGCTTTATTGATTTTGGTGTTTGTCGTTGATTCACCTCTGGTGGCCCAGGACCTGAACCTGGGCAATATCCACATTCCGCGCGCATTTGTGCACGGAGACACCAGTTACGAAGCCGGGGTCTATCGCTTGGTACTGACGGAGAAGGAGGGGGATCCCTGGTTTCATGTACACGATGCGCAGGGGAACCGGTTGTTTGAGGAAATGGGAGTGGTCAAAACTGAAGCCGCGCCTCGGATGCGCAGGGCTTTTCGTTTGCAAAGAGAAATGCTGCGGGGATATGAGTACTATCGCGTACGGGTGATTCAGCCGCATCGCTGGGTGATGGCCTATTTTCTGTTAAAAAAATAGGCTTTACTGATTTTCTGCGCCGGTTTCGGCGGCTTCCTCGGTATCGGGGATGTTGTCGAAGTAGCCCTGAAAACGCATGTGTTCTTCCGGGCGGCAGAACTCGGTGGACTCCGTGCCGTTGATAAACGCTTCATTCAGTGGGTGGAGACATTCCGGCGTCCACAGTTTTCCAGTGAAACCATCGATCTTGACGAAGACCACTCCAGGCGGCTTGGGATAAGTGCTTTCCTTTTCAGGATATGTTTCCAGGTACTTTTCCATGAAGCGCACGAAAATCGGAGCCGCAGCCCGGGATCCGGTTTCGCCTTCTCCCATACTGCGGGGAATGGAATACCCCACCCATACCCCGACGGTAACTGAGGGCGAAAAGCCGATGAACCAGGCATCGGTGTTGTCGTTCGTGGTACCGGTTTTACCGCCGATGGGCGCATCCAGGTGGCGGGCCCGCCAACCGCTGCCCATTTGCACGACTCCCTGGAGCAGGTAATTCATGACGTAGGCTGTGTCACGGTCGACAACCAATTTGCGGTTGGGAAAATTCTCCTCAACAATATGACCGTTCGGGTCACGGATTTCGCGAATCAGGTAAGGAGTGACCCGGATCCCCAGATTGGGAAACACCGTGAAAGCGGCTACCATCTCCTGCAGGGGCACGCCGAAACTGCCCAGCGAGATGGACATGAAGGGTTGCAGGTTCGAAGTGATCCCGAAACGCCGGCCGTAGTCCACGATCCTTGCGGGTGTGAGTTGCTCAACCAGCCTGGCGGACACCACGTTCCGGGATTTCTGCAAGGCTCTCCGCAGGGTCAACGGTCCAAGGAAGTCCAGGGTGATGTTTCGGGGTTCCCAGATCTCATCGATTTTGGCGTCATAGTAGGAAAAGGGTTCATCAACGATCACCGTGGCCGGGGTGTATCCGTTTTCCAGGGCGGCCGTGTAGATGATGGGTTTGAAAGTCGAACCTGTCTGACGCCCCGCCTGGGTGGCGTTGTTGAACTCGCTTTTGGAAAAATCGTAGCCGCCCACCATGGCGCGGACCTGGCCGGTTTCGTTGTCCACCGCCATGATCGCGCCCTGGACTTCCGGCTCTTGCTCCAGCCCCAGTCGCAACAGAGGCTGGTTTTCATTTTGTTGATTGCTCTCCTCTTCAATGCGGGCGCCTTCCGGGATTTCCAGTAGTCGAAAAAGCGCCACATCACCTTTTTTCAGGATTCGGGTCAGGAGCATTTTCGTCCATGCCGCTTCCCTGGCATCTAGTTTCCCCGTCAGATGGCTGATGCGTACTGTTGCATACCTGCGCTCAACCTCCGTGATGATACCCGGAACGATTTCCCCGCTGCGCAGTTTCATTCGCCGCCACTCGGGCAGGCGAATGGCGGTGATGTCTTCACCCTTTTCCAGCAGGTTGGTCAGGCCGGGTTTGGTCCGCCAGCCACGGCGCTTGTCCAGTTCACGCAGGCCTTCCCGCAATGCGCTCTCCGCCCAGGCCTGCATGCTTTTGTCCAGGGAGGTGTAGACTTTCAGGCCGCCTTTGTAGAGCAGGTTGTCTCCGTACTTGGATTCCAGATAGCGGCGTGTTTCTTCCAGGAAATAGTCTCCCAGGGATTCAACTTCCGATTCGTGAGGTTTGACGGGAATCTCCTTATCAACGGCATTCCGGTATGCGGCTTTATCGATAAAACCCATCTCCTGCATGTGCTGAAGGATGCGGTTGCGGCGGTTTCTGAGATGTGTCAGGCGTTCTTTTTTATCTTTTGCGTTGCGGAAAGCATTGAACAACAGGTTGGGAGACGGGATTAAGGCCGTCAGCAGCGCGGCTTCCTCAACATTGATTTCAGAGACGGATTTGCCGAAGTAATAGCGTGACGCAGCTTCGACTCCGTACACACTCCCCCCAAGAAATATCTTGTTCACGTAATAGGTGATGATTTGCTCTTTGGTGTAATTTTTTTCGATTTGGATGGCCAGCAGCATTTCGTTGAATTTACGTTTCATCGATACCCGGGGGTTCAAAAAGAGTCCTCTGGCCAGTTGCTGGGTGATGGAACTTCCTCCTCCCCAATCCCGGCCGAATACACGCCCCACAATCGCCCGCATTGTGCCCTTGAAGTTGATGCCCCAATGGGAGTAGAACTGCCGGTCTTCTGAGGCCACCAGCGAGTGGATCAGCACATCCGGCAGGTCCGTGCGGCGGACGATCAGCCGTTTTTCTATGGCAAAATCACGAACCGGTTCGCCATGACGGTCAAATACCGTGGTCATGACCACGGGTTTGATATCTTCCAGGTTTTTAATCTGTTGGGGGAATCCTTTCTGGAAAACCAGGATAATGCCGGCAACCACCCCCAGAAGAATGGTCAGGAGAACACTGGCGGCAAACAGAATGGGGCGCATGTTGCGCTTAATGAAATCTTTCATGGTTTTTATAGTATACCACACCCAAAACGGGCTCAAAAGATGGTTTCTTAGACGGTTTTGGCTGAATAATCGCTTGCATTTTGACCTCCGGCGCGTATAATGAATAATTACGCTCCGCCTCTCACAGGCGTCACAGGAGGTCTAAATGCCGGCCAAAGGCTACGTTGAAATCGACAAAGAAGTATGCAAAGGCTGTAACCTTTGCGTACTCAACTGCCCCACCAAGTGTCTCGCTCTAAACACAACGGACACCAATTCCCACGGGCTGCACTTTGCGTACCAGGCAGATGAAGAAAAGTGTATCGCTTGCATGAACTGTTCAGTCATGTGCCCGGACGCGGCAATCACCGTGTACAAGAAAACGGAATGAAAAAGGGAGGATCAATTGGGTGATATCAAATTCATGAAAGGTAATGAGGCCCTGGCTGAGGCCGCGATTCGCGCCGGAATGCGGGGCTATTTCGGTTATCCCATAACCCCGCAGTCCGAGGTGGTGGAATACCTCGCCCTGCAGGAGCCGAAGCATGACTTCGTGCTGGTTCAAGCGGAAAGTGAAGTGTCGTCGATCAACATGGTCTACGGCGCCGCCGGAGCGGGAGCCCGGACCATGACCACTACGTCATCTCCCGGATTCTCGCTCATGCAGGAGGGCATGTCCTACATCGCTTGTGCCGAACTTCCCTGCGTGGTTGTAAACGTGGTGCGTGGGGGACCTGGGCTGGGCACCATCCAGCCCGGCCAGGGAGATTATTTTCAGGCGGTAAAGGGCGGTGGCCACGGAGATTACCGCCTCATCGTGCTGGCGCCGAATTCGGTCCAGGAAATGGCGGATCATACCATGCTGGCTTTCGACCTGGCCGACAAGTACCGCAACCCCGTGCTCATCCTGTCCGACGGGGCCATCGGCCAGATCATGGAGAAGGTGGAGCTTCCGGATCCCGTAACCACCAAGGTCGACAAACCCTGGGCAAGTATCGGAAAAACCCCGGACCGGCCGCGCAATGTCATCACTTCGCTCTTCATTAAACCCGAAGACATGGAGCAAAAAAACATTGAGCTTCAAGCCAAATACCGCAAAATCGAGGCCGGTGAGGTACGATTCGAGGAGTACCTGCTGGACGATGCGGAAGTGGTGATCATGGCCTATGGAGTCACCAGCCGCATATGCAAGAAGGTCGTGGATCTGGGCCGGGAAAAGGGCGTCAAGATGGGTTTGCTTCGTCCCGTGACCCTGTGGCCTTTCCCAGCTGAACGTGTTGCCCGACTGGCTGCTCAGGAAAGAGTCCGCATGTTTGTCACCGCGGAGATGAACGCCGGCCAGATGGTTGAGGACGTCCGCCTGGCAGCCAACGGCCGCAAGCCGGTATATGCCACCGGGCGCATGGGTGGAATCCTGCCCAATCCGGAAGAGATTCTGGAATTCAGCCTGCGGCACATAGAGTAAGGAGAGCACCATGAAAACAGGATACGAAAAAATTTACGAGCGTCCCGACACCCTTCTGCCCACACGCATGCACTATTGTCCAGGTTGCATGCATGCCATCGTGCACAAACTGATCGCCGAATTGATCGCCGAAATGAAACTCCAGGAAAAAACCGTTGGGGTGTGTCCCGTGGGCTGCAGCGTGTTTGCATACGATTACATTGATGTTGATTGGCAGGAGGCCGCCCACGGAAGGGCCGCCGCGGTGGCCACGGCCATCAAGCGCATGCTTCCCGACCGCCTGGTCTTTTCTTATCAAGGCGACGGGGATCTGGCCGCCATTGGTACGGCTGAGACCATCCACGCCTGCAACCGGGGTGAACAGTTCACGTTCATCTTTATCAACAACGCCATTTACGGTATGACCGGCGGCCAGATGGCACCCACCACCCTGGAAGGAATGAAAACCACCACTTCCCCATATGGGCGGCTGGCCAAGACCGCGGGCATGCCCCTGAAGATGTGTGAACTGGTTTCCCAGTTTGACGGCGTGGCTTTTGCCCAACGGGTTTCCTGCAACAACCCGGCCAATACGCGCCGTACCAAGAAAGCCATTCAGCGTGCTTTTGAAATTCAACAGCAGGGTTTGGGAACCACTTTTGTGGAAGTGGTGTCCAATTGCCCGTCCAATTGGAAATGCACGCCGGAGGTTTCCATACAAAGGGTGAAAGAGGAAATGATGCCGTATTTTCCTCTGGGTGTGTTCAAGGAACCCCGGTCCTGAAAGGAGGAAGAAAACCATGTTGAAAGAAATGATATTTTCCGGTTTCGGTGGCCAGGGTGTTCTCTCCATGGGCAAGCTCCTGGCGTATGCGGCCATGAAAGAAGGCAAAGAAGTCAGCTGGATGCCTTCATACGGGCCTGAGATGCGGGGCGGTACGGCGAACTGCATGGTCAATATCAGTGACAAGCAGATTTCATCTCCCATTGTTACTGAATACGATGTGGTGGTTGTGCTGAACCAACCTTCCCTGGATAAATTCGAATCGCGGGTAAAAAAAGGCGGCACATTGATCTGGGAAAGCACCACCATCAAGAACGGTCCCACCCGCGACGATATCCGCGTGGTACCCCTGCCCGCCATTGATAAGGCCACCAATGTGCTAAAGAATGTCAAGGTCATGAACATGTTGGTGCTGGGCGCCCTGGTGAAGCTGGAACCGGTTGTGAACCGCGAATCCCTGATCACGGCGTTGAAGGACACACTGCCCAAGCGGTATCACAATCTGATACCCCTGAACGAAGAGGCAATTGAGTTGGGCATGTCGCTGGTAAAAGACAACTGACCGGTATTGTTCTGAAATACCATAAACGGCCGGTGCCGGGGCAAAAAAGTGTTCGCCCGGTGCCGGCCGTTTTTTTTTGTTCGGTTTCTGAAAGTTCGATGCCGCCGGGGAATTACTTGCAAAAAATGCGGCTTAAGGCAGTTCGTGCAGCCATGTGCGCTGCGCCACGGCGGATATCACCAACAACAGCAACCCAGCACCCATAAACCACGAAAACAGTTCGCGCGCCTGAACGACGCGACGGGAAGAGACTTCACTCTTTTCCCAGCGATCGATTTCACTGAAAATCCGTTCGAGAGAGTCTTTGTCCGTGGCGCGGAAGTAGAGTCCCCCGGTCGTGCTGGCGATTTCTTTCAACAGGTCTTCGTCGATTTCCACGTTTACCATGGCGAAGCGTTTTTGCCCCAAGGCATCCGTGACCGGGTAGGGTGCCTGACCGCGACGACCGACACCGATGGTGTAAACCTTGATGCCGAATTCCCTGGCGATCGAGGCCGCATCACGAGGGGCGATCTCGCCGCGGTTGTTGACGCCGTCGGTAATCAGGATAATGATGCGCGTCGCCGTCGGAGCATGGCGGATGCGGTTGACCGAAGTGGCCAGCGCCATACCCAGGGCGGTTCCATCTTCCAGATCACCGATGCGGGTGTCGTCCAAAGCATTGAGCAGCATGGAGTCATCAATTGTGAGGGGGCAGCGGGTGAAGGATGTGCCGGCGAAAACCACCAGGCCGATGCGGTCGGAACGGCGGCGATGAATGAAATCCGCGATCACGGTTTTGGCGACTTCCAGGCGGTTGCGCGGCTTGAAGTCTACTGAAGCCATGGAACCTGATATGTCCAGGGCTACCAGAATGTCAATGCCCCGGTGCTTCTCAACCTGAAAGGTGTTGAGAATCTGGGGCCTGGCCAGGGCCGCGATGAGCAGGACCAGTGCGGCTAATTGTAACCAGGGCAATGAGGCGATCGCGCGTACTTTCCATATAGATGCCGCGTCCGGGTAGATTTCCGCGCTGGAGACCGACACATGCCGTGCTCCTCTGCGACGCAGCCAGCGCCACCACAAAGCCATGATGGGGATCAGCACCAGCAAAAGTAAGAATGCTTTATTCGCCAGGTGAAGCATCCATCTCCTCTGATTCAGGGACATTCCGCAAGCGAAAGCCGGAAATCATCTCCCGCATATATCCTTCCAATTGGGCTTCCCCCGCCGGCCCCGGTTGAAAACGGGCGAATTTCACCCGGTCGGATAAATCCAGCAACAAGGAAAAGTGTTCCCGGATCCGCATGTCATCTTCATGGCGTGCAAGGTGTTCCAGGGTTTCTTTGCTGGTCATGTCGGCGGCGTTAAAACCGTACGTGCGAAAAAGGAAACGCTTCAGGATGGGGGTCAAGCGCAGGCAAAACTCCTTGATTTGACCCCGACCAAACAAACGCAACGCCATGAGGCGGGCCAGATCCCGTTCCATTTCATCCAGGGGGTGGAGCGGGGGTTGTGCCGGCGATACGTGCCCGCGCCGTCTCTGTAAACGCTTCCATGCCAGAAATACACCGGCCGACAGGATGATACCCGCGGCGATCCATGGCAGGGATCGTACGGGATTTCCTTGTACCGGGAGTGGTGGTTTTAGATCAGCGATATCTTCCTGGGATTCGGTCAACACACTGAGAATGTGTATGCCAACCGAGTGCGTGGCGGTTTCTTCGACCTGGAGGTTGTCTCTTTCCAGGATCAGCCGAAAAGGACCGACCCGGTGTTTGCCCGTACGGAAAAATGCCGCGGTTACCCGGACCTCTCTGATGAGGACTCCGTTCATTTCGCGAGGCGGCAAATGCCGGCGGGCCGTTTCCTCCCAGACCAGGCCCCCGCCTCCCGTTTCCAGGCGGATGCGGTCATGTGGTGTGTCGGTTTGTACAATCACCCGGAAGGTGACCGGGTCTCCCACAGCAGCTTCGCCGGGCGCAACGGATAAACCGGCCTGGGTACGCGCGCCCAGGTCGAGACACAAAAAGAGAAAAACGCAGGCTGTCACGCGAGCGGCCGTCATCGTCCGAATCTCCTGCGCCGGCGCAGAAAGAAGTCAAACAGGGGTTTTTCCGGGCTTGAGTCGTCCGGCACATCAATGCTGTCGACATGAATGCGGCGGAAAAACGTTTGCAAGCGTTCTTCCCGCTCCAACAGGGCGGCTGAAAAGGCCTTGACGGTATGGCGGCGTGAGAAATCCAACAGAAATTCCCGGCCGGATTCAAGATCGCGGGCGCGAAATGTTCCCCGTCGGGGAATGCTGCGTTCTCGGGGGTCCAGGATGCGCACGGCCACCAGGTCATGTTTGCGGGCCGCCACTTTAAGGGGGGGCTCAAAGCCGTGGTCCAGGAAGTCGGAAATGAGGAAGACAATGGCATGGCGGCGGCTCACTCGGTTCAGGTAAGTCAACCCGGTATGAATTGAGGTGCCGACGGATTTTGGTGAGAAGGTGAGGATTTCACGGATGATGCGCAGCAAATGGGTCCGCCCTTTTTGCGGGGGGATGTAGCGTTCAATGGTATCCGTAAACAGGAGCAGTCCCACTTTGTCGTTGTTCAACATGGCGGTAAACGCAATCAGGGCGGCAATTTCCGCGGCCACTTCCCGCTTAATCTTGCCGCGGGAAATAAAGGCCAGGGAAGCGGAAAGATCAAGGGCCAGGATCACCGTCATTTCGCGTTCTTCCACGAACTGTTTCACGTATAAGTGCCCTGTACGTGAAGTGACGTTCCAATCGATCAGGCGAATGTCGTCTCCGAGCTCGTATTCTCGTACTTGAGAAAACTCCATGCCCCTGCCTTTGAAAGCGGAATGGTACTCTCCGGCCAGGAGTTCTTTGGACGCTTTGCGCGAAATAATCTCAATGCGCCGGACCTTGCGCAGGATTTCATTGGAAATCATGGAATTGTAAACCTATCTCACCTGGATGATCACTTTGTCGGCAGTGCGTACACTCAGGTGTACGGGATACGCGAACTGCACATTCCACAGTCGGGGAGAATCCTGATCCAGATTGCAGAAAGCGGTTTGAATCTCTGAGTTCCCCTGTGAACGGAATTCCACGCCCTCGATATCTTTAAAAGTGAGTCGGGTTACCTTCATGCCCCTTCCCAGGAACTCGATCTCGTATTCGCGCACGCCGTTGCTTTGGACATAGAATCGTTGGATTTCATACAGGCGTTCTTCCATGGTGATCGCTCCGTTTTCCCGTCTGATTTTTCCGTGGGGGACACCCTTGATTATAACCGTGGTTTGATCGGATTTCAACGGCGCAACATGGGGGTTGCTTGAATGCGGAGTTTCCATTATCATAGTACCAAACGGATCAACGCAATACAGTCGTACATTTGGGAGAACAGATGGAAGAGTACCTGGTGGAGTGTTGGAATTGCGCCGCCACGTACAATGCAGTGGATACGGTATTATGCAATCATTTTGAGCCCACAACCGTGTGCCCCTTTTGCCTGAAGTGTTTCTGTGGGGTTAAAGATGATTTCCGCAACCGCTTCTGGCGGGAATGCCCGCAATGTCTGCATGAAAGGCGCAAGCTCCTGCTCAGTCATCGCAACTCGCGTCTGGGAGAAATGTTGTTGCGGGCGGGCAAGATCACTCCGGACGCACTGAGCGAAGCCGTGGAAAAACAAGCCTTCATGCGCAAACCCCTGGGTGAAATTCTGGTGATGATGGATGCTTTGACCGTGGAGGAGCTTTCGCTCTTTCTTGCCGACCAGAAAGTGGTGGAAAGAATCGACCTGAGTTCGCTTAAGCTGGACCATCACCTGGTCAAGCGCCTGGGTGCCGCATACTGCGTGGTGCATCACATGATACCCATTGAGCTCTATCGTTTCGCCGATGGGGAAATACTGCGTTTTGCCGTCCAATCGGTTGACCAGATTCCAGCCATCAAACGCAGCCGTGTTGTGCGTGACTTTGTGTTGATTCCTTACCTGGCTTTACCTGAAGAGTTCAAACCTTTTTTTCAAGAGATCGTGGCGCTCGCCCATGAAAACAAAAAATGACCCGTCCTGCTGTCAACTTGTCTGTCTCCTGTCTCCTGTCACCTGATACCTGTCACCTTCTTCAATTAATCCCCACCCCCAGCAACCGCTCCAGCAGGAAGCGTGCCGCTGCTTTGTGATGGCCGTCAGTGCGGATCGGAGGGCCGACGCAGGACGGGCAACCGCGTTCACAGCGACATTGCTTTAGAGCGGACAAGGTGTCTTCCAGCAAGGAACCGGATTGGGAATAGAGGGTGTCGGAGAAGCCGATGCCATTAGGGTAGTTGTCGTAGATGTACACCGATGGTTCAAACCGTTCGTTCGGCACGAATCCGCTTCCGGGAAACACCCGGGGAATACTGCTCTGGGTGAGGTTGTCTTCCACCGCGACTCCCAGGTCCCGGGGCGCGCACATGAGAATTACCGAGGCCATATGGCGCATGAGATACGCCAGGCCGTTGACTGCCTCGATCTTGTCTTCCGCCGGAACATCAAGATCCTCCAGAAGTTCGGCGCTGATGGTGAACCAGAATGCAGTGGTGTGCATTTCCTGTTGCGGGAGTTGCAGATTGCCGGCGCCCACGTTTTCGTTGGTAAAGAACTTGAGTTTTTTAAAACCGACGACCTGGGAGAATACGTGCACGTCTCCAAAAGCAGTGGTCAGCGGATGGGAACGGGTTTCATCCTCGCGGTCCAGAATAGAGATTTTCGTGTTGGTGATGGCGTCGGTGAAGTAGTCGGATTGGGATTCCCGTACAAACGCCTTGCGGTTTTCGTAATCGAATTCTTCCACCACGTACTGAACGCCTTCAAGTATATAGATGGCCTTGGGGTGGAGGGTCTCCAGGGCGGAAGAGAAATCGACTTCAGCGATTACCTGCTCCGGTCCGGTGCGGTCCACCACCACGAAGTTGTCCGAGGTGACGCGCGTCAGGCTTACGGTGTCCGCGGGGTAACCTTCCGTGGTCCAGAACCACTTTCCTTCCCTGGCATAGAGTACCTGATGCTCAGCCAGGTAATTGAGGATTTCCTTGAGGTCTTCGCCACCGAAGGTTTCCGTGTCGGAAAAGGGCAGCTCAAAGGCGGCGCACTTGATATGCTCGATCAGAATAGACAAATTGTCGGGATTGATGCGTCCCTGCTCGGGAGACGACTCGGTGAAGTACTCTGGGTGGCCGGCAATGAACTGGTCAACCGGAGAAGACGATGAAATCAAAACACCAATTGCACCGTCGCTGCGGCGACCGGCGCGACCCAACCGTTGCCAGGTGGACGCGATGGTTCCGGGATATGCGGCCAGCACAGCCGCATCCAGGGCGCCGATGTCAATGCCCAACTCCAGGGCGTTGGTCGAGACCACGGCCTTGATTCGGCCTTCCCGGAGCCCTTTCTCGATTTCACGACGTTTTTTGGGCAGGTATCCCCCGCGATACCCGCGTACGGTGCCGGCTGAGGTGAAATGCTTTTCAAGGTCGGTTTTCAGATACTTGACCAGGATCTCCGTGTTGAGGCGCGAGTTGGCGAACACAATCACCTGCAACCCGTTTTTGACCAGGATGCCGGTGATGTGCCGGGCCATGGAAACATACGATTTCCGGATTCCCAGTTGGCGGTTCACTACCGGTGGGTTGAAAAAAACCAGGTGTTTCTCTCCCCTGGGTGCGCCGCTTTCGAGGACGGCCTCTACCGGGGATTCAATAATCCGTTCCGCCAGTTCCTCCGGGTTTGCAATGGTAGCCGACGACATGATAAATACGGGATCACTGCCGTAAAACCGGGCGATCCGGCGCAGGCGGCGTATCACGTTGGCCATGTGCGAGCCGAAGACGCCCGTGTACGTATGGAGCTCATCGAGAATTACGAAACGCAGGTTCTCGAACAGGCTGATCCACTTTGTATGGTGGGGAAGGATACCCGAATGCAGCATGTAGGGATTGGTGAGAACGATCTGGGCCTGGCGGCGGATGGAACGGCGCATCGATTGGGGGGTGTCGCCGTCATATGTGTGCAGGCCGAGACGGTCTCCCATACGGCGGTTGAGATCGAATAATTCAGCCAGTTGATCCTGGGACAGGGCCTTGGTGGGAAAGATATAGAGAGACTTGGCCGCCGGGTCAGCCGCCAGGGCGTTCAGGCTGGCGGCATTGTAGATCAAGGTCTTTCCTGATGCGGTAGGTGTGGCCACCACCACGTGACGGCCGGCGAGGATGTGGCGGAGGGCCCGGGCCTGGTGCGAGTATATACGTTGAATTCCCCGTTGGGCAAAAAGGTCAACCACTTCCCTGGCCAGTTCATCGGGATAATCGTGGAAGTCGCCGGAAAAGGAGGGGATGTGAACGACACGGGCGTGACCCTGCTGCTCCCGCTCCAGTGTCAGAATCCCTTCCATGGCTTTTTGGGTCATATCGTCTTTTGTTGCGGTCATGTACAGAGATTAGCACAAGCGGAACCGCGAGTAAACGAGAAACAGCGCCACCAACTTGATATGTGCACACTAATAATAATATGATAATAATTATGTTATATTGTTGACAGGGGCACGTTTTGGGACTATAATATTTTTACACCGGATCAATAGATATTTCGGGTTCAAGTATGGGAGGATAGTAATGACCAGAGATAAATTCACCCTCAAAGCCAATGAGGCCGTGGAACAGGGTGTGCGTATCGCCGAGGAGAGAAGTCACCCGGAGGTGGACACGATTCACCTGGCAGCAGCCCTTTTGCTGGACAAAGAAGGAATGGTGGCGGCGACCCTGAAAAAAATCGGCGCGGACCCCGGCCGGGCGGCATCCCGGCTGGAGGAAGAGTTGTCAACCCGGCCCTCCGTTCAGGGCGGTGATCGAGCGGCTTCCAGGGGATTCTCCCGGATCCTGCGCAAAGCCATGCAGATCGCCGATCGTTTCAAAGATGAATACATTTCAACCGAGCATCTTTTTCTGGCACTGATAGAGGATTCTCATATCGGCGGATTGCTGCGGGAAGCCGGTGTGACCGCCGATGCCTTCATGTCCGCATTGATGGAGATTCGCGGCAACCGCCAGGTTACGGATCCCAGTCCGGAAGACAAGATTCAGGCATTGCGGCGTTATGGTCGTGACCTGGTGCAATTGGCCCGGGAAGGGCGCCTGGACCCCGTGATCGGCCGGGATGAAGAGATCCGCCGGGTGATGCAGGTGCTCGTTCGGCGCACAAAAAACAACCCCGTGCTTATTGGTGAGGCGGGGGTGGGGAAAACCGCCATTGTGGAAGGCATTGCCCTGCGCATTGTTCAGGAAGACGTGCCGGAGCTGCTGAAGGACAAGCGACTCATCACCCTGGAGATCGGCAGCCTCCTGGCGGGCGCCAAGTACCGGGGAGAATTCGAGGATCGATTGAAGGCGGTGATTCACGAAGTCACCGAGTCGGACGGCCGCATCATTCTGTTTATAGATGAATTGCATACCATTGTCGGGGCCGGAGCTGCAGAAGGGGCGGTCGATGCATCCAACATGCTGAAACCTGCACTGGCGCGGGGCGAATTGCGGGCCATAGGCGCCACTACCCTCAACGAGTACAAGAAGTACATTGAGAAAGATTCCGCTTTGGAGCGCCGCTTTCAGCCCGTGTTTGTACGCGAACCTTCTGTTGAGGAAACCATCTCTATTTTGCGCGGCATCAAGGACAAGTATGAGATCCATCACGGCATCCGCATCACGGACGCGGCGCTGATTGGAGCCGCAACCCTCAGCCATCGCTACATTACGGATCGCTTCCTGCCCGACAAAGCCATTGACCTGGTGGATGAAGCCGCTTCCAGACTGCGCATTGAAATGGACTCACGTCCCGAGGAATTGGACGAATTGGAGCGCCGAATCCTGCAAATGGAGGTGGAACGCCGGGCCCTGAAAAAGGAGAACAGCAGCGACTGCCGTGAAAAACTGCGCCTGTTGGTAGAGGAACTGGACACGCTGAAGCTGGAACGGGATCGCATTCGCGAACATTGGCGCAAAGAGAAAGATTTGATCCAGCGTATCCGCGATCACAAGGCCAGGTTGGATGAGTTGCGCAATGAACAGCAGGAAGCACAACGGCGCAATGATTTCGAGAAGGCCTCGCAGATCCAGTATGGCATGATTCCGGAATTGGAGCAGGCCATGGCAAAATCGCGGGCCGACCTGGAGGAGTTGCAGCAGGAGATGCGTATCCTTAATGAAGAAATAACCGAGGAGGACGTGGCTGAAGTGGTGTCGCGCTGGACGGGAATCCCGGTGGCCAAGCTCATGGACAGCGAACGCGAGCGGCTGGCGCGGATGGAAGCGATCCTGCAGCGCCGGGTGATCGGGCAGGATGAGGCGGTTGATGCCATATCCCGGGTCATTCGCAGATCCAAGGCGGGTTTGCAGGATCCGGACCGTCCCATCGGCTCTTTTCTTTTCCTGGGCCCGACCGGGGTGGGCAAGACCGAACTGGCACGCAGCCTGGCTGAGTTCATGTTCGATACGGAAAAGGCCATGGTGCGCCTGGACATGTCGGAGTACATGGAGAAGCACTCCGTGGCGCGGCTGATCGGATCTCCACCCGGCTATGTGGGTCATGAGGAAGGGGGGCAGTTGACCGAGCGGGTCAAACGCCGCCCCTATTCCCTGATTCTACTGGATGAGGTCGAAAAGGCTCATCCGGATGTGTTCAACGTGCTGCTGCAAATCCTCGACGACGGCCGCTTGACCGATGGCAAGGGCAAGACCGTCAATTTTACCAATACGGTGATTATCATGACTTCCAATCTTGGTTCGCAGCTCATTCTGGGTGAAAAAGACCACGAAAAGGTGCGCAGGGATTTAAAAGAGTTGCTCTATCGCCATTTCAAACCGGAATTCCTGAACCGCATTGATGAGATCATTACTTTCCGATCCCTGCCCCCCGAAGTCATTCGCCGTATCGTTAACAAGGAAATCGACCTTCTGGCACGCCGCTTACGGGATTCCCGGTTGGAATTGGAGCTGAGCGACGCGGCTCTGGATCGATTGGCTGAACTGGGTATCGACCCGGATCTGGGCGCGCGTCCCCTGAGGCGCGTTATCCAGCGGGAGGTTCAGGATCGTCTCTCTTCAATGATCCTTGAGGGGCGTCTGGCACCCGGCGGCAGGGTCCATATGGATTTCGAGAACGACGAATTTGTAGTAAAAACCGGGTGATATTTACTGAACAAGGGCGTGGACGCAATCCAGGAGCCGGTCCGCAGAGAACGGTTTGTCGACCCGGGGGACTTTGGGCGGGTTGAAGTCCTGGTATCGCGGAGCTCCCGAGAGGATGACGATTTTTATTTCGGGATGGATCGATTTCAGCCGGTGGAAGGTTTCCACTCCGCTGATTCCCGGCAGTTCCAGGTCCAGGGTTACGAGGTCGATCTCCCGGGAGTAACGGCTGAAAAGCACGCAGGCCGACTCGCCGTCCTTGGCCTGCAATACCCGGAAACCGCTGTCTATGAACAGATCCTCCAGTAGTGTGCGTATCTGCTCATCATCATCAACTATCAGAATCTGGTGGTTCATCAATTTGCTGATAGAAAAATCCCCGGGGTGAGCTTCTCTATCCCCGGGGACTTCCCCGTCTTGCGGCTCACAAAAAGCCTTCCCTCTCTCCCCACCTACTGCTTGAGGAGGTTGCAGCATGTACCCCTGCCTGTCCGGCTGTGGACCCGGACAACTTCATTGCAGTTCATTAGCAATTCAATTGCCAGTTGTTCCGCGTTTCATCATGTCGGCGTTGACTAAACAAACAGGGTTGGAAAACCACCAATATATCTGAAGATAAGTTTAAAACAAGAATTGACTCTACTCCATACGG
>DSBM01000150.1 GCA_011049425.1 Candidatus Aminicenantes bacterium | reverse complement strand
CTGGATGTCGGCGATGCTGATGCCGTAGCGTTTGAGCTTGTCGATGTTTGTCTGGATCTTGATTTCCGGATCCACCCCGCCGTAGACCTCGATCGATTCAATGCCCTGGATCGACTTCAGGTAAGGCAGGATTTCCCGTTCCACCACCCGTTTCAGGGTATAAATGGTGTAATCACCGTATACACCCACGTTGAAAAAAGGCAGTTTCTCGAACTCATCGGGTACGTAGGGTTGAATATAGGGGCGGTTGACCTGGCGGGGCAGCTCCGTCTGCAGGCGGTTCAGACGTTCACTCAGGGCCACGGAGGCAAAGTCCATGTTGGTGTCGCGCGTGAATTCCACGTCGATGATGCCGCGGTTCTGCAGGGAGCGGCTCTCAATTCCGGCCACCCCGCGGATCTGGGAGATTTCGGCTTCCGCCGCGATCAGCACCTTGCGCAGCAGCATGTCCGGCGACGCCCCGGGCCAGGCGTAACTGATTTTCAACGAGGGCAGTTTTTCTTCGGGGTCCGGCACCAGGTCGATGGGGGTGTTGATCAGGGAGTAGACTCCCAACAGCACCACGATGGCGAAAAAAATGCTCGCCAGCACGGGCCGGTCGATAATCTTATGCATGAGAGTCGCCATTGCGCGCCCGGCGCCGCTGTTTCAGGGACTCGAGCACCTCGTAACTGACGGGAATCAGGATCAGGGTCAGGAAAGTGGTACACAACAGGCCGCCGATAACCACCAGGGCCAGCGGGCGCTGCAGTTCGGATCCGGAAGTGGAGATTGCAGCCATGGGGATCAGCCCGAATATGGTGGTAAAGGTGGTCATGAGGATGGGGCGCAGGCGCACCCGCGATGCCTCCATGACGGCTTCGCGCACGGACATGCCCGCATCCCGCAACTGGTTGGAGTACTCCACCTTGACGATGGCGTCGTTGACGCCGATGCCCACCAGCACCAAGATGCCGATACCGGAAATGATGTTGATGGAGTTGCCCGTGAGCAGTAGGAACAGGAACGCGCCCACCAGGCCCATGGGCACGGTGAACATGATGATCAGGGGCTGGGCCAGGTTTTCAAATTTGGCGGCCATAATCATGTAGACCAGGATGATGGCCAACAGGATGGCCTGCTGCAGGGAATCAAAGGCTTTGCGGCGTTCCTCTTCCTCGCCGGAAAAAGCGTAGCGCGTGTTCATGGGAAATTCAACTTCCAGCAGGGCCTTTTCCGCGTCAGCAATCACCGACTCCAAGTCGCGGTCGCGCACGTCGGCCGAGATCATGAAATAGCGTTCCTGGGCTTCACGCGAGATTTCTTTAATGGAGGGGGTTTCCTCTATTGTCACCAGGTCGCGAAGGTAGTAGGTGCGCCCCTGGTGGGAAACGGGCAAAGACAGCATGCGGTTGAGCTCCATGGTGCCGTCTACGGGCACGCGCACAAAGATATCGTAACTCTTCTGGATCTTTTTCAGGCTGCCGGCTTTCTGTCCGCGCACCGCCTGGCGGATGAAAGCGGACACGTCACGCCGGGTAATGCCGAGCTGATCCAGCAGTTCCTGGCGGAAGGCGATGGTGAGCATGGGTTTGCCCCGGGCGGTTCCGGCCTTGAGGTCTACCAGGCCGGGGATCGGCGCGATTTTTTCCATGATGCGCGCAACGGCTTCACGGCCGCGCTCGATCTCTTCGTAGAACACCTTGATCTGGAAACGTTCTCCACCCACGGCCAGGTATTGGGAGAGGGTGTTCTTTTCCAAAAACACGGTAAACTGGTCGAGATCTTCACTTTTCAGGATATTACGGCCCCGGTCCATTAATCGGGGCCGGGAGGCCTCGGGCGCACAGCTGACAATGAAGTGCAGGCGGTTGACGGAAAAGTCTTCCGAACGCGTGGCCAGCTTGGAAACCAGGCCGACTTCGGTGTAGACGAACTCGACACCTTGCATGGCTTGCAATCGGGCTTCAACGCGGCCGGCGACGCGGTCGGTTTCCTCGAAACCGTATTCCGGTCGCGTGTCGGCGGTGATTTCGAATTTGCGGCTGTCGGGGGCGGGCAGCAGCTCTTTGTCGAGCAGCAGGTAGGTTCCCGCGATCAGTGCGAGTACCACCACCACCAGCCAGGCGGCCCGGCTTTTGCGGTCCAGCACCGCTTCCAGCACGCGGTGGTAGATGGCGTCAAAACGCGTGTAGGCGGCGTTGAAGGCGCGGAACAGGGGTTGGAGCAGGAAGTGGAGGATTTTTGCCAGCAGGCGCGCCACAGCGCGCAATATGAGCACAACAAAGGCGACCACAAAGTAAATGATGTTTCCCAGCAGTTGAAAGGGAATCAGCAGCACAGCGTAGATTCCTTTCAGGGGGGTGTGGAACCAGCGCCTGCGCCGGGATGGGTCAAAGTCAACCTTGAGTTCGCTTTTGCCCAAGGCCTTGAAGGCGGACAGGGCCGGCAGCAGCGTGATGGCCACGATCAAGGAGGAAACCAGGGAAAAGGAAACCGTCATGGCCTGGTCGCGGAACAGCTTGCCGGTGATGCCGTAGAGGTAGATGACGGGCAGGAATATCGAAATGGTGGTAAAGGTGGATGCCGTAATGGCGCCGCTGACTTCGCGGGCGCCCGATATCACCGATTGCATCAGGCTTTCATCTTTGCGGTGGCGAAAAATCGCTTCCAGCACGATAATGGAGTTGTCCAAAAACATGCCCACGCCCAGCACCAGTCCGCCCAGGGACATGATGTTAACGTTGACCTTGAACAGAAACATCAGCACAAAGGTGGAAATCACGGAGATGGGAATCACCGTGGCCACCAGGAACGGGTCGCGGAAGTTCTGCAAAAAAAGCAGCAGGATCAGGAAGGCCAGGAATGCGCCCAGGAGCAGGGAAAACTGCAAAGAGTTGATGGAAGAGATGATCAGGCGCGCTTCCTGGGAGATGACAAAGAACTCCAGGTCGGCGAATTCCCGGGAGAGTTCATCCAGGGAGGCTTCCACCTTGCGTGTGGCGTCGACCGTGTTTCCGCCTGAATCGCGGTACATCAGCAACGCGATGGTGCCGCGGCCGTTAAAACGGATGTCACCTTCGCGCAACTTGTTTTTGTAAAACGCGGTGCCGATGTCGCCCAGCAGCACATTTCTGCCTTCGAGCGATTTGACCGGTATGACTTCAATCTCAGTCGGCTCCTGAATTTCGCCTTCGATCTTCAAAGTGAAACGGGAGCGGCCCTTGCGGATGGTGCCGCCGCTTTGGAAGATGTTGTTGTTTTCAATCGCCGCCGCCACCTCTTCTAAAGTGATACCCAGGTTGCGGGCTTTATCCGGGTTTACTTCAACCGAGATCTCTTCTTCGTCGCCGCCGCGGATCTCGACCCGCGAGATGCCTTCCAATTGTTCCAGGCGCGGCTTTATGATGAACTCGGCGCTCTCTTTCAGTTCCTTGAGGGTTTTTTTCTGTGAGCGCAGGATGGCGGTGACAATGGGGGTGGATGTGGGGTCCCATTCCAGGATCATGGGCGGGGCGCAATCTTCGGGCAGTTCGCGCCGGGCCTCTTCAGTCTTTTCCTTGGTGTGCAGCAGGGCGAAATCCATATCCGTCCCCCAGTGGAACTCGATGGTGATAATGGAGGCCGCTTCCTTGGAAAAGGAAGATATTTTTTTTACGTTGGGAATCGCGGACAGGGGCCCTTCCAGCTTGGTAGTGATGAACTTCTCGATCTCTTCCGGCCCGGAACCGGGGTACTCGGTCACCACCGTGATCTTGGGGTAACTGAGGTCGGGCAGCAGGTTGATGGAAAGGCGCGAGAGGGAAACGTATCCCAGCAGGATCACGCCCACGAAAAACATGATGGTGCCCACCGGGCGCTTGACGGAGAGGTTGATGATGCTCATGGCCGGCTACTTGACGATTTTGACCCGCGACTGGTGGGCCAGGGTCAACTGCCCTTCCACCACTACCAGGTCCCCTTCATCCAGGCCGCTCTTGATGTGAATTTCTTCATCGTTGTGCTCGCCCAGTTCCACGTACTTCCAGATGGCGATCTTGTCTTCTACCACGAAGACAAGGGGACGCTGGCGCACCAGTACGGCCTTGCGCGGGACCTTGATGACGTTTTCGAATACCTGGTACTCGATGTCTATCTCGGCGTGCATGCCCGGCAGGATGCGGTGGTCGCGGTTGTCTACTTTCACGAAAACCGTCAGGGTCTTTTTATCCGGGTCCACTTCCGGGCTGATCGATTCGATCTCACCCCGGAAGGTTTCATCGGCAAAAGAGTCCAAGAGGATGCGCACGCCCGTGCCCTTTTGCAGGTGGCGGATTTCCGATTCCAGGGCGTAGCCTTTGAGGTAGAGGGAATCCAGGTTGACGACTTTGACTAGTTCACGGCCCGCGGACACTTTTTCGCCCGGGCTGATATGGATGGCGGCCACGACGCCGTTGAAGGGCGCGCGGATGGTGGTGCGTTCCAGGTTCAATTGCGCCTGCTTGAGTTGGATCATGGCATCCGAGAGTCCGTCTTTGGCGCGGCGGATATCTTCGCGCAGGGCCCCGGAAAACACCATGCGGCTGTCGTATTCTTCGCTGATCTGCTGGAATGCGGCTTCGCTGATTTTTCCTTTTTCAAAATCAGCCGCGGCTTTGAGGTAGCGCTTGCGCAGTTCTTCCAGCGCCTTTTTCTCTTCGGGGCTGATGTCGGGCAGGTCTACGGGAACGTCCTCGTTGACCAGGAACTCAGACAGCGCCTTGAGCTTGGCGGTATCCGCCCGTTCGACTTCCAGGCGGGATTCACGGTCATCCAGTTTGACCAAAACCTGCCCGGCTTTGACGCGGGAGCCGATGCGCAGGGGAAGTTTCTCAACGGTGCCGGAAATCTCGGCCTTCAGGACGGCTTTTTCCCAGACGTCGGCCGAAGCGGATATGCGCAGGCGCAAGGGCAGGTGTCCGCGTTCCGCGGGCAGCACGCGCACCGGCAGGGCCGAGGTCTTGTCGTTGTCGGAGCTTTCCTGCTTTTCTTCGATCACATCCGCTTTTCCGCTGTCTTTGGCCGGGAAAAACAATTTGACGGCCGCGTATGCCACCGCGGCCACGATGATTACCAGTGCAACAATGCGCAGAACCTTTTTCATAACACCTTTCTCCCCCTTTTCCGGTACCGTAACGGATTCGGAATGATTAAGCTAAATTATATATACGCTATAGACGGGGGAGGGTTTAGAGGGCGGGTTTCAAACCCGCCCGGAAAAAAAACAGTTGGAGAGTTGGAAAGAAGGTGACAGGTGACAGGTATCAGGTGGCAGGAAAACAAGGGTAGCGACGGTTCGTGAACCGCCCTGTAGAATGTAGAAGGTAGAAGGTATAAAAATCCGAAATCCCAAATCCGAAATCCCAAACAAATTCAAAACCCGAATGTTCAAAATTCAAAACAAAAGCAATATGGAAGCACCACGAAACACACGGAAAAGAGGTGACAGGTATCAGGAAAAACAGGCGAATGGTGAGGGGTAGCCCCCGCAAATGGTAAAAAAAAAGGGCAGCCGGGGCTGCCCTTTTATGGGGATAATTCAGGTTCCGGTTAGAGTTCCAACTCAGACTTGATATTGGAAACGATCTGGCGGAATTCCGCCTTGATGCGGGCTTCTTCCTTTTTTAACTCTTCCATTTCAGCGGCTGAGTCGGATGTGCCGCCGGACTGGGCCATGCGCAGCTTCTTCTGGATCTCGGCCAACTTGTCCAGTTCGTACTGGGGGGCGGCGAGGTCGATTGAGGTGTAGTTGCGGCGGATGTGGCGTTTCTGCTTGAATTCTTCGCGCTTCAGGCGCATGATCTCTTCTTCGTTACGAGAGGCGGAGGCCTGCTGGCGGTGGACTTTGGCGTTGTACTGGTCGAGTTTGCTGAAGTAGTTGTACTTGGTGAAGAGCTGGTGCTCCGCCTTGGCCATGGCGATCTTTTCATTGGAGTTATTGTCTTCGGCGTCAAAGCGCAGG
>DSBM01000149.1 GCA_011049425.1 Candidatus Aminicenantes bacterium | reverse complement strand
GAGGGAAGGTACCGCGATGTGGATGGGGTACGGGTTGCAATACCATGGCAGGGTCACTTTTGGGATTACGAAGTACGAGGCGGCATGTTGGTTCCGCTGAAGGGTGAAGTGGCATGGTTATTCTCCGAAGGGGCAAAACCATATTGGCGCGGCCGGATCTCAAGACTCAGTTATGAACTCGCAGAATGACCTTGTCCGCTCGCATTGCGAATACCGCCTGACAAGCGGTTGCAGCGGCCGGTATCGCGCCGTCGCTGAACCGGAGCATGATGGGGCCGCAAGGAGAACGCATGGAACCCTATGTAACTGTCGAAAACATTGAATCGAAGACCCAGGCGTGGTTGAATCAGATCCGTCCATACAACCAGCATGAGATGCGACTGAACGTTGCCGCCGGCGCGCTGCTGGTCGTGGACATGCAGATGTTTTTCCTGGATCCGGCCTCGCCCACATTTACCTGTGGCGGATTGGCGATTCTTCCGGCGGTGCAACGCCTGATCGAAGCCTTTCGCCGGGCGCGCCGCCCGGTGATCTTCACCCGGCACGTTCACCATCCCGATGATCTTGACGCCGGCATCATGGGCTGGTGGTGGCAAGGCAAGTGCCTGGAGGGCAGTCCGGAGAGTGAAATCCACGCGGACCTGGCACCGAGGCCGGGCGAGAAAGTCGTTCTCAAACACCGATACTCCGCCTTCTACAATACGGATCTTGAAACCGTGCTACGCTGTCTGAAAGTGGAAGATATCGTCGTCTCGGGGATCATGACCAACATGTGCTGCGAATCAACCGCGCGGGATGCCTACTACCGGGATTACCGGGTTTTCTTGCCGGCGGACGGGACGGGTTCGATTTGCGGGGAGATGCACCTGGCAAGCCTTTTGAACCTGGCGTTCGGGTTCGCGTACGTGACCACCTGCGCAGCCATCGCGACCGACCTTAGCGGCGGGTCATCGCCCCGAAAAGGTTAACTGCGGTTGTTTTAGGTCGGGGAAGCGCTGCGTGGCCGCGCTTATATAGAACCGGAGACCGCGGCAGCCAGTGCGGTGGCCGCGGCCCTGGGGGATCGGGTTCTCTTTGCCTGTCATGACGAGCGGTACCTGTTGAAAACAACCAGCAACCGTTCCACGGCCGCCACCGCGGCTTCATGGTTCTGGGAAAAATTGATGCGGAACCAGTTGGTGAACCGCGGACCGAACTCCGTTCCCGGCGTGACCGCCACTCCCGCCAGTTTGCGGACAATTTTCACAAAATCCAGCATGGAAACATCCATGGCCGGGAGCCGGATAAAGAGATAACTGCCGCCCTCGGTGGCGCGGACCTTGACACCGTCCACGGCCCGCACGATCTTCAGGAGGTCGTCGCGGATGGCCCGGTGCGCCGCGATCCGTTTTTCCAGCCAACCTTGCGGCTCCATGAACCACGTGTCCAGCACCGGCTGGTTGTAGCCCCCCGCCCGCAGGGAGACGATGGCCTGCAATCGCTCCATGCGGTCGATGATGTAAGTCGATCCGAAAGCCGCTCCCAGCCGGAATCCGCTGAGGGATTCGGTTTTGGAGGGCCCGAGAATCGTGATCAGGGTATCCGGCTTATCCTGCTGCGCGCAAAGGTGGGTGTAGGGCCGGTTGTCAAAGATCTGCCGGGCGTACAGCTCATCCACGATAAGCGCAACGCCATAGTGTTTGGCCAGGGACGCGACTGTCCGGATTTCACTTTCGGAGTAGATCGCGCCGGTGGGATTGTTGGGGTTGGAGAAGAGGAACAGCTTTACCCCTGATTTGAACGCGTCCTCAAGTCCCGCCAGGTCCAGGCCGGCACCCATATTCGATTCCAGAAATTTCATCCGCACAGGTACGATTTTACCGCCGAAAAACAGCGTGAGTTTGCGATTGGCGAAGTAGTCGGGTTCGACTACGGCCACCTTGTCCCCCTGCCCCACCAGGGCGCCCATGGCTAGAAACAGGGCCCCCTGAGTCCCGGGAGTGATGATCAGCTCAGAAGCGGGATCAATGGATGCGCCGGTAAAATCCGCGAGTTTCGCGGCCACGTCTTCCCGCGTATGGCGGCCGCCGCGATACTCCGTATACGCCTGGGGGGCGCCCCTTTCAAAGCCCTTGCGGAACGCCTCGAAGGCGCCAGGGGGGGGCTCATGGGCATCGACATCTCCGTGGGAGAAATCCACCGGCGTGCCCGCCAGGGGTTCACCCCGGATATCCAGTTCT
Organism: Candidatus Aminicenantes bacterium; assembly: GCA_011049425.1. Classification (NCBI taxonomy): domain Bacteria; phylum Candidatus Aminicenantota; species Candidatus Aminicenantota bacterium. The sequence goes on along the minus strand of DSBM01000149.1, from coordinate 857 downwards.
TCCTCTTTCTGCCGTCCTTCCTGCCCCGGCGCGTTTTCCACGCCGATTTGCGCGAATTTCCTGACCAGATCCGACATGTGGAATTTCCTTTCATCAAAATTTCTCTAGATTATATCAGGCCGCCGAATGGGAACCAAACCTCCCCGGGTTTACTTTGGGGTTGCGCCACCGTAGAATGCAGGGGGGGGTGCAATGAAAGCCAAACTGATATTGTTCATGGTCGCCGTCGCCTTCGTCGTATTGTTTGTGCTGCAGAACACCACGGTGGTGGAAATTCACTTTCTGCTGTGGTCGTTGTCCATGTCGCGCGCGCTGGTGGTCGTGGTCTTTGTGGCCGTGGGCGTGGCCATCGGCTGGCTGTTGCGCAGCAACATCACTTTTAAAAAAATCGGTCGATGAGCATTCTTCGCTCAGGAGCAGCGGGGCGATCGAGCTCCCGGCGTTCGGGCGAAATTCAAAACCCGGGACTTGGTTCCCTAGCCGTTTTCGTACAAGGAGAAGAATTTGACTGAATTCAATCAAAGCGGTCAGGAAAAAAATGTGCCGAAAACCCGGTCGGAATTTATCGCCATCGGTATCGCCCTGGGTGCCGGAGTGGGGGCAGGTATCGGCGTAGCCATTGAAAACATTGCTCTTGGCATCGGTATCGCCGTGGCCCTGGGAGGCTGTCTCAAAAACATCTCAGGTGCTATAATGACATATGTCTAAAGAGATAACCGCTGATTATAGTCAACAGTTTCTTTTACCTCCATCGATAGAAGATTGGGTTCCCCCAGATCATGCGGTAAGATTCATTCGATTATTTGTTGAGTCTCTGAGTGTGTCAGAGCTGGGTTTTAAGGAGCGTAAGAGTGAAG
>DSBM01000148.1 GCA_011049425.1 Candidatus Aminicenantes bacterium | reverse complement strand
GGGATAGTTTCCTTTTCCCTGGGTATGAATACTCAATATATTCCCGAATCCAAAAACAACATCAAGGGGGGGCTTAAAATTTTCTCTAAAAACATGAAAACATTACAATTAAAACATTTCTCTTGACAGAAACGTGGGGATGTGGTAGCTTGGCTCCATTATGACTGACTCACCGCGCCATATCGTCCTGCACGATACCGACATGATAATGCGCAGCCCGGACGCGGCGCTCTCCGCATAGAGCACGCTTCCGGGATCTTCCCAACAATCTCAAACCCCACGCGGCTTTTTGCCGCCAATCCATTTACGGGAGGACATTATCATGAAACGCAGCATCGATGAGATTAACCGCCGCATTACCCGGGGGGAAGCACGGGTGGTGCGGGCGGACGAAATGACCCGCCTGGTGCGGGAAGAGGGAGTATCCGCCGCGGCTCAAGCCGTGGATGTCGTCACCACCGGGACCTTCGGTCCCATGTGTTCATCCGGCGTAATGATGAACTTCGGCCAGGCCGAACCCCCCATCCGCATGGCCCGCGTGTGGATCAACGGTGTTGAAGCCCATGCCGGGCTGGCCGCGGTGGACGCCTATCTGGGAGCCACCCAGACCGGCCCTGATCGCGGAATCCATTACGGCGGCGCCCACGTAATCACGGACCTGGTACGGGGACACAGCCTGCGGTTGCAGGCGGAGTCCACGGGTACCGATTGCTACCCGCGCCGCCATATCGACACGATAGTGCGCTTGAGCGACCTCAATCACGCCACCCTGCTCAACCCCCGCAACGCGTACCAGCGCTACGCCGCGGCCACAAACACCAGTTCGCGTACGCTCCACACCTACATGGGGACCCTGCTTCCCGGCGGCAAGAACGTGACCTGGGCCGGAGCGGGAGAACTATCTCCGCTGGCCAATGACCCGGCCTACCGTTTTATCGGCGCCGGGACCCGCATCTTCCTGGCCGGCGCGATCGGCATGGTCACGGGAGCCGGAACCCAGCATGATCCGGATTCAGGCATGGCCACCGTGGGTGTCATCGGAAACCTGTTCCGGATGACTCCCGAGTTCCTGCGGCCCGCCGTACTGAGGGGCTACGGCTGCAGCCTCTATGTGGGGGTCGGAATACCCATTCCCATTCTGGACGAAGATGCGGCCCTGTGCGCCGCGGTGGACAATGCCTCTCTGCAAACTGAAGTACTGGACTTTTCACAAGCGGGCCACCCCAGGGTGGCCACCGTGACTTACCGGGATCTCCATTCTGGAAGCCTTTGCCTTAGCGGTCGGAGTACTGCCTGCGCCCCCCTGTCCAGCCCCCTGTTGTCCCGCCGCGTGGCTGAAAACCTCGCCGATTGGATCCGCGCGGGACGATTCCTTTTGTCGCTGCCTGCCGAGCCGTTGCCCCTCGAAAGCAGGCCCCGACGCCTGCCGTTGCGGGATGCCTGCGCGACGGAACCCGCGCAATCGTCCAAAGGCCTGCATGACACGGATAAGTGTGTTCACTGCGGTCAATGCGTACTGCTCTGCCCCGCCGATGTTTTTTCGCGGCACCCGGACGGCCGCATCCAGGCCATGGATGACCGTTGCATTAACTGCGGGGAGTGCCGGGACTTCTGTCCCGCCGGCGCCCTCTCGCCAGTCACGGGAGGCCCGCAATGACCACGCACTCCATTCAATACCGTGAAACCAGCGCGCGCTTGACCTGCCTTCCCCGTTACCGGGACCTGGCCATGGAGACGTTGCATGAAACCCACGCCCGGTTGTGTGATTACATTTCCCGGGACCGAAAGTTTTTTAACTCTTTTGCACCCGTGGACTGCCGCCCCGGATCGCCCCGGATCGCCCGCCACATGGCCGCGGCCGCCCGGCGGGCGGGCACCGGCCCCATGTCCGCTGTTGCCGGAGCCATCGGCCTGGAGGTGGTCCGCGAATTGGTGCGGGCGGGAGCAAATCACGTGATATTCGAAAACGGGGGAGATATCACCATGTATCTGGGATATGCCGTCACCGTGGGTATCTATTGCGGCCCCAATGGCCCCGGGGAGCTCGGCCTGCGCCTGGAACCACGCAACAGGATCACAGCCTGCTGCACGTCATCGGGAACCGTGGGTCATTCCTTCAGCTACGGCCTGGGAGACGCGGCCGTTGTCCTGGCCGATGACCCCATATTGGCGGATGCAACCGCGACCGCGCTGGGCAACCGGCTGCGCCGCGGCGGAGCCCGATCCCTGGCCGCCGCCCTGAAAAACACACCCCAGCGTGGAATCCGAACCATGATTGTCGCAATGAACGGTAAAGTCGCTTACCGGGGTGACGCACCGGCCTGGGTAAAAACCCGGACTTTTCTGCCTCCGAAAATACAAGAGGTGCACCATGCCTCCGCGTAACGCCGTGATACTGGGCTGTACGGGCCTGGTGGGCCGGGCGTTTGTCCGGCGCCTGGCCGTCCACCCCTGGTTCCGCCTTGTGGGCCTGGTTGCATCCGCCCGGTCCGCGGGGCGCCGTTATGGTGAACTCTTTCCGAACCGCCATGCGGAATGGCCGCAACGGATCCTCGAGATGCCGATACGGAACCTGGATGAACTGGACAACAACGCACAAATCGTTTTCTCCGCCCTGCCGCGGGAAATCGCCGGCCCGGTGGAGAGCGGATTGCGGCAGCGGGGCTTGCTGGTTTTTTCAAATGCCGCCAGCCACCGCATGGATCCGGATGTCCCCATCCTGGTGCCTGAAGTCAATCCGCATCACATCGAATTGGCCCGGGAGCAATTGCGGCGCGAAGGCGGCGCCGTTATCACCAATGCCAATTGCGTTGCCGCCGGCCTGGTCATGGTCCTGGCCCCACTGGTACCCATCGGTCTCAAGCGGGTCCACCTGGTTACCTGTCAGGCCCTGTCAGGCGCGGGCCTGAACGGTCCCCGGGCACTCACCATGCTGGGCAACATCCTGCCCCATATCCCGGACGAAGAAGAAAAGATCACCAATGAAACCCGCCGGATTCTGGGCACCCTGGAAAACGGCCGGGTAAAACCACTCGACATCGACATGTCCGTTTCGTGTTGCCGCGTACCCGTAGCCAACGGGCACACGCTCCACGTAACAGTGGAAACAGACTTTGCGTTGGAGCCGAACCAGGTGCACCAGACCCTGGCCCTGTTCAAGGGCCGGCCGCAGGCTCTGGCACTGCCCAGTGCGCCCGCATCTCCGCTGGTGGTTTTGACGGATCCGGACCGGCCACAGCCCCTTCTGGACCTGGAAGCCGGAGGCCCGGGAACGGGAAGCGGCATGGCCGTTACAATCGGACGGCTGCGCGTCCGCGACAAGCGGATTCAATTCACCGCACTGGTTCACAACCTGGAACGGGGAGCCGCGGGCACTTCGGTTCTCAACGCTGAATTGGCCGCAAAAATCAACCTGATTCCTTTCCAGGCGGCGGGAGGTGAACCATGCGGGTCATGAAATTCGGAGGCGGTTGCCTGGGAAACTCTGCGGACCTGTTGCGGGCCGCAGCGTTGACAAAAGGCCCAACTACCGTGGTGGTGGTGTCGGCCCTGGGCGGGGTGACCGATACCCTGGTGCAAATCCTGGACCGCACAGCCAGGCGCAATCGCTTCCCGCTCGGCCTGTTCCGAAACCTGAGTCAACGCCACCGCGACTGCATGCAGGCGCTGACATCCCGGCAAGGGCAAACCCAAAACGGTTTTAACCGCATTGACCAGTTGCTCAAAGGCCTGGAACAACTTTTGCGGGGGATCAGCTGCATCGGCGAAGTTCCGCCCTCGATCCGGGCCCGGGTTCTGAGTTACGGCGAAGAACTTTCCTGCGTCCTGATGTGCGCGGCGTTGGAGACGCGAAACGTTCCGGCAACAGCCTGTGACGCCCGTCATTGCGGTATCACCGCGGATCGGCCGGGAACCAACGCCCGTATCGATCTGACCCGAACCCGTCGCAAGTTGCGCCGCAACCTGCCTCCCCTGATCAAATCGGGCAGAATGCCTGTCATAACCGGATTTTTCGGGCGTGCTCCGGATGGGACCACGGCCCTTTTCGGGCGAAATGCGTCTGACTACACGGCCGGCGCGGTGGCCTGCGCGCTGGATGCCCGGGAGCTGGTGATCTGGAAGGGCGTAGACGGCATCATGACCATGGACCCGGCATACGGCGGGGATGCCCGTTCAATAGAACGCCTGACATGGGAAGAAGTGAAAGAACTCACCCATTTCGGCGCCGATATCCTGCATCCCTTAACCCTGGATCCGCTGGAAAACAGCCGCACGCGAGTGCGCGTCCGCAATTTCCGCAAGCCCGGACTGGCGGGAACGGAAATTTCGTCAGCCACAAAAGACAACACAGACAAGATATGCGGCATCACATGCCATCCGGGCTCAACCATGCTGCAATTGGCCGCGACCCCGGGCAAATTGCATCGCTTACTGGCACGTCTGGAAGAGATCCCCGGCGTACCTTCAGCGCGCATCACCTCCCTGGTCACGGCCCGGGACCGCATCACCCTGCTCATGCCCTCCGCGGATGCCCGCAGCGTGCGTCGGGCCCTGGCTGCAAGCATCGATCCCACAATCCGCCTTTTAAACTCCCGAGACGACCGCACGCTGGTGGCCGTGGTGGGCCAGGCCTTGCACCATGCGCGTGGATTGGCCCAGCTGATGGACGCCCTCGCCACCGCCGGTATCACCCTGGAAGGCATCACCCCCGGCGGCGCTGCCGCGTCCGTGTGCCTGGTTGTTCCCGGGAACCAGGCGGGCCGATGCCTCCAGGCCATCCACAAGCGCTTTTTTCCTCCCGCACCCCCCGCACCGCCATGCATTGCCAAGGGAGATCAACCATGACACGAGTTACGGAAAGGCTGCAAAACGGGGATCGACCCCTGCTGTCACTTGAAATCACCCCGCCGGACCGGGGGCAAAGCATTGACGAGTTGTTTCACAACATCGACAGCCTCATGCCCATGTCCCCGGAGTTCATCAACGTGACCTATCACCAGGCCTACGAGGACTACGAAGAAAAAAACGGCAGTATCGTCCGCCGTCCGCGGCGTAAAAAACCCGGCACCGTGGGCATCTGCGCGGCCATCAAGAATCGCTTTGCCGTGGAACCGGTGGCCCACCTCATCTGTGGCGGGTTCGATCGCTGGGAAACCGAAGACGCGCTGATCGACCTCCATTACCTGGGAATCCGCAACATCCTGGCCCTGCGGGGTGATCCGCCTCCGGGGCAGAGCCTTTTCCGCCCTAAAAAGGACGGCTACGCCTTTGCCGCCGACCTGGTGGCCCAGATCCGCGACATGAATCAAGGCGTGTACGTGGACGCGCTGGATGATCCCGTGCCCACCAGCTTTTCAATCGGAGTGGCGGGATACCCGGAAAAACATGTCGAAGCCGCAAACAGGGAAACCGACATCCGGCACCTGAAAGAAAAAGTTGACCAGGGCGCGGATTACGTGGTGACCCAGATGTTCTTTTCCGCGCGGCTCTACAAAGATTACGTTGCCCGGGCCCGGGAAGCGGGCATCACCGTCCCCATCATCCCCGGCATCAAACCCATTACCACACCAAGACAACTGGAACGCATCCCGCGAACCTTTTTCGTCAGTCTGCCGGATGCCCTGGTTCAAAGCATTTGCGAAGCACGGACTGCCAAAGAGGCTTTCAAAAGAGGAACCGATTCCGTAGCGGAACTGGCCGGGGAACTGCTCGAGGCCGGGGCCCCGGGCCTGCATCTCTTTACCATGGGCAAGGGACGCGGCGCCAGAGCCGTGCTTACCCGACTCTTCGGCTCTCACCGTTGACAAAAAACCGATGGCCCCTGAACTGGTTCGCCGGGAAGAAAATTGCCTGGCCGTTGTCGTTGGGGTACCATGTGGCCACCAGGGAGGAAAGAACGATGCATAAAGGTGGCCGGGCTTTGACATTGGGACTTCTGCTTCTCTTTCTATTCGCATCCTGTCAACCGGGAAACCCGGAAAACGGAAATGATCCCGGCGACGACAGCAACCCCCAACAGGGGGAAACTTACGGCATCCCCGCCGAAACCGCTCCTCCCGCGGATGAGCAATACATTGATGAGGGCATCTTTATCTCCCCTTCCGGCAGCGACGACAACGGCAGCGGCACCCGGGAAGCGCCGTACCGCACCATTCAACACGTGCTGGACAACGTGGCCGTTGCGGGAGATACCCTGATCCTGCGCGGCGGCATATACAATGAAGCCGTGCGCATCCGTCAACCGCGCATCACCATCCGTTCCAAACATGACGAATGGGCGCGCATCATCTGCCCCGTAGAGGATAGAGACAATTATGACGTGGTAGTTGCGTTCGACGTCGATTCCTCGGGAGGCCGCCTCCAGCGCCTGGCCGTGGCCGGGGGATATTACTACGGGATTTCCTTTGAAACCAGGTGGGACTGGGGAGAGGCGGACCGCGGCGGAGCATCGGATATCCTGGTGGAAAACTGTATCATCCACCACACGGGCCGGGATTGCATCAAGATCAAGCCCGGTTGCGACGACATTGTGATCCGAAACTGTGAAATTTTTCATTCCGGATTCCGGGATGACGGCAACGCCGAAGGCATCGACAACGTGAATGGAGACCGCACGCTTATTGTTGATTGCCGGATCCACGATACCGCCACCAACGGGATTTACCTGAAAGGGGGCGCCACGGCATGCGTGGTTAACCGCTGCCTGGTTGAAAACTGCGGTGCGGGGGGCATCCTGCTGGGGTTTGACACCAGCCCCGAATACTTCGACACCACGGTCAATCCCCGCTACTACGAAAACATCAACGGCACGGTGAAGAACTGCGTGGTACGCAACACCCATTACGCGGGCATCGGGCTATTCGCCGCGCGCAATGCCCGTGTCTTAAACAACACCATTATCGATTCCGCCAAGTCGGGTCAACACAGCCCCATTTACTTCGGCATTACACTACAGGACTGGGACACGGACATCAACGGCCGGCCGGCATCCATAAACCCGGCTATTAAAAACAACATCGTGTGGCAATCCCCGGAACTGTCAGCCGCCCTGGTGGAGATCCGCACTTTTTACCACGACTCGCTCGGCAGGCTAGATGGCCTGGAAGGGCCCGTGGACATGAATGCAAACTGTTACTGGGGTGGTTCGGCACGTTTCGAGGACAACCGCCCGGGAATGGAATTTTCCGGTAACCTGGCCGGGTGGCGCAGCCACATGGCCGCCGAAATCCTGTCTTTCATGGCCGACCCCGGCCTCGCCAACGGTTTTAATTTGTCCCATACCAGCCCCTGCATCGATGCCGGCTTGCCCCTCAGCACCGTCAAGACTGATTACTTTCGCAACCTGCGAATCCCGCCCCATGACATTGGTGCCGTGGAATACACGCCCTGAGCCGGCATCTCGATAAACAGTATCCGCCCCTGTTTATTTTATGATTGCTTTTTCGAGGAGCGCAAGTCTAAAATGGAAAGGGGAATTTCCCCCGGGAGGCTGATGATGCCCGGACGCTACACGGAAACCCGCTTCGCCGTTGACGACAGCGAGTGCGATCCCTTCGGATTGATCAACTTCAACCGCTACGTGGAGTGGGTTAACATCACCAAGCACAAGTTCTTTGACCACAACGGGGTGTCGATCGGGGAAATGGAAAGCGCTGGTGTGAACCTGGTAACGGTCAACTTCACCCTGCGATGCCTTTCACCCTGCCGCCGGGGAGACGCCGTGGTGGTCCGGGCCACGGCCGAACGCCTGACCCCGGGGTCGATCTACCTCGCCTATACAGGGCGCAATTCAGGAAGCAACGAAACGATTTTCCGAGCCGACACCATCATGTATCCCCTGGATACCCGGGGCGCGGCCATCACCTTTTCCCCCGTATTGCTGCAAAAGCTGCAACCACTTGTCAGCCCGTAACGGGATTGCCTCCCAAACTCCAATCGAAACCGGGATGCAATGAAATTCCCTCCCTTTCCCAGTTGCCCGAACTTGTGGAAAATGGTATAGTTCATCAGCCGGAACAATCCGGCAAAAACACAATCCACCACAATATTCACGGAGTTCAGTTCATGCAACGCGCGATCATTTACCCGATGCTGGTCCTGTTGTTGTGTATTCCCCTGTTGATGCAGGCAACCGGGGCGGACAAAGAGTACTATGCCCATTACCTGACCCCTCAAGACGTGGAAAAAATCACCGAACTTTCCGGTATTACCACCAACCATAACTATTCCCTGCATTTCCTGGATTCCCGGGGTCGCGAGATACTCATCGTGCGCTTCGGCCCGGAAAAACAGTTCGCCCGCGAAACCCGGCGGGAGAAGTACTGGACACCCATCGAGGGTGTGGCGGACCAGGCCAAACTGGCCATTCCGCAAATGCCCTACCAGATCGCTTTCCTCAAAGGCCCCCACTTCGCCATGGTCATCTCCATGACCGATGCCGAAACCGCGAAGACCTTTCTTTCCGTGGACCAGCTCAAGGCGATCGCCAACCTGATCGCCTCGCGCATGGATCCCGACAAACCCCTGTAAGCAGTGGCGGAAAAGCTGTTGCCCGCACGTCCCATTTAAGAGACGTTACTCTTTGCCGCGGCGCACCCACTCGTTCCAGCGTTTTTCGTATGCCTGTTTCACCGCGGACCAGGCCACGCGGTGGGCGGTTTCCTCGCGGGAGGCCTGCTCCCGGCGATCCTCCGGATCCTTATAGTTCTCCCAGGCGTTATTGAAGGCCGCCAGGTAGATCTCCAGGGCGTGTCGGGGCAGGGCATTGCGCACGCTGTCGCGCAGATCGCTCAACTCTTTGTAAGGCATTGCCCCTCCTTTGCAACATCCGGTCGGAAGCCACAGTTAGGGTTTATTAATAAAAGCAACATGCCGAAATTTCAAATCGGGCTTTTGGGATTCCCGGTACATTTCTGGTACAATGGGCAGCATCAACCGCTATTGGAGACCAAATGTCAAGACATGCGTTGCGGAAAGTCATGTTCGCCTCCGCGGCGATAATCACGCTGATGGTCCCTGCCTGCCTGCCTTCCCAGGATAACCCCGAAAAGACACTGCACCAACTTGAAGAACGCCTGGAAAAGGACCCAAAAGCGGTACTTGAGGCCCTTTCCCGCCTGGAAGCGGACTTGAAAGGCGAGGTCAAGTTGCTACAGCGCACCCGTTTCCTGCGGGGCCAAGCACTCCTTCACCTGGACCGGAACGCTGAGGCCGAAGCCGTACTGAAAAGCCTTTTGGGCGAACTCACCGCGGATGCTGAATCCGACCCGCTACTGATCAGTCGCACTGCGCTGGGTTTGGGGAAAACGTTGAGCCGTCAGTCCCGACCTTCCGAAGGCGAGGCGGCTCTCACCCTGGCCCTGCGCCAGCTTCCGGAAAACGCCCCGCCTGAGATACGCGCCCGGATCCTGCTGGAAATAACCCGGGTCATGATCTACCTGGGGGAACCGGTAAACGCGGCGGATCAGGCCACCGCAGCCCTGGAATGGGCCAAAGGCCATAAATTGGATCAAATCGCGCTACAGGCCCGTTACCTGCTTGGATACGCCTATCGCAACCAGGATGACATCACAGCGGCGCGGTCGCATTTTCAAAACGCCCGTGAAGAGGCCCGGCGCCTGGGCGATTTGCGTTACGAAATCCTGTCCATGAACGAATTGGGCAACCTGCTGGTCATGGAGAAAAAACCGGACGCGGCCATGAAGATCAAGCAGGAGGCACTGGAGCGGGCTCGTAAGATTAAAGACGACTACCTGGTATCCGTGTGCCTGCACGACATCGGTTACGCACTTATTCTGGGCAAAGAGTACAGCCGGGCCCTAAAGATTTACCGCAGCATCGTCCAACGTGAGACCGCCCTTGACAATCCACGAGCCATCAACATGGCCAACTTGAACATCGCCTACATCTACTCCGAGATGGGCCGCAGGCGGGAGGCCCTCGAACTGGCCGAACAATCCCTCGAATCCGTCCGTCGCAACCAACTGGGAGAACTCGAGCCCAAGTCGCTGGAACAGGTTATCGATTTGCTGGAGCGTCAGGGCCGCCATGCGGAGGCGTTAAAACGGCAAAAGGAACTCACTGAGTTGAATGACCGGAAGTTCCGCCGCGAGTTGGAACGCAAACTCACGGAGATCCGGGACCGGCACCGCCTGATGGAGCAGGAGTCGGAGATCCGTATCCTGCGCCAGGACAAAGAGATCCGCAGCCTGCAACTGGGCCGACAGCGCATCCTGATCCTTTCCATGATCGGACTGGCTTTCTTTCTATTTCTCCTGGCTGTTCTGGCTTTTTTCGGCTACCGTGCCAAGCGCCGGGCCAACCGCAACCTGGAAGTCCTCAACCGGCGCCTGGACGAGCTCTCGCGCCATGATGCCCTCACAAAATTATCCAACCGCCGTGACATGATGGAAAAGCTGCAGATTCTGAAAGCGCGTGCGGACCGAGAAGGTTCGGCCCTCTCCATGCTGATGATCGACATGGATCACTTTAAATCCATTAACGACACCTGGGGACACGAGCAGGGGGACAAAATGCTGCAGGCCGTGGCCCGGGCCCTGCGGGAACGGATTCGCGGCCAGGACCTGTTGGCCCGCTGGGGAGGCGAAGAATTCCTGGTTGCCCTGGCTGACACGCCCCGCGAAGGCGCAATGCAGGCGGCGGAACAATTGCGCAGGGCGGTGGAGACCAAGGCCCTGCCGGTCAACGGCAACAAGGTATCGGTCACCATCACGATAGGTGTGGCGCAATACCAACCGCAAGAAGATCTGCAGGCCGCAATCACGCGCGCGGACGATCAATTGTACAAAGGCAAACGAGCCGGCCGCAATCGGGTAGCCGGTTAGCCCACCAAACCCCGATTCCGTACAAGATATCCCAAGAAACGATTCAAGGCGGAAGCGAGGGTAAAGAGGTCTACGCTTTAATGTCGACCCCGCCCATAATGGCTGTTCCGCGGATAATCAGCGTACCGCTGCGCTTTTCCGGAGCTGTTTTCGGACCCTTGTACTCCATGCCGCCGAGCAGGGGCGTCCCTTGCATGCTCACTTCCCATTCAGCGGGAACGCGGATATCCATTCCGCCCATAAGCACGAAAAGGTCCAGGACTGCGGAATCCCCCTGCATGACACAGCCCCGCAGGTCCAGATCGTACCCACCCATGATAACCGAGATTCTTCCACCTTTCAGGGTCTTGGAGCTGTACGCGTATTCCCCACCCCCCATAAAGGCGGACAGGTTGATCGTGTCTCTATCCAGGGGATCC
>DSBM01000147.1 GCA_011049425.1 Candidatus Aminicenantes bacterium | reverse complement strand
GGAGCAGTCATGCTCTGCACGGTTCAAGCTGTTAAGGCACTGCCGAACGAAAGGGGGCAGAAACAGTCAGCGAAGGCCTAAACTGGTGTGATATGCTCTCTACCCGATCAATTTGACATTTTGCAAACCAATACCGCTATCAAGAATTTTCAATTTTTCTGCTAAAAAATGGCAACAATATCGGTCGTTAAGCCAAAATGTCAAATTGTCAAGGACCGTCCCCATTATCCATTATTCAGAGCGTGAAATGCAAATAGATGAGGGATTAACCCTTTTGCGCTCTATTTGCGTAATTATTTTATTCCCACGGCAAACAAAATGGAGTTTCTGATGAAAGCATTGTTATTGTCACCGATTTTTGGATTTTCACGCGCGGTCTGTTTGATCATGGTTCTGGCCCTGACAAGCCCGGTCCTCCCCGGGGAAGAACCGGTGGATCCGGTTATCGAAAAGATCATCGAGATCGGGAAAACAGACAACCGCACCATGCGGCACCTGGACGTACTCTGTCACCGCTTCGGCGGCCGGCCCATCGGCTCCGCCGCCTATGACAATGCTGCGGAGTGGGCGGGCGGAAAGTTCAAGGAATGGGGCATGGATGTGCTGTACGATGAAGCCGGACAACTGCCCGTGGGCTTTAATCGCGGGCCCTGGTTCGGCAAAATGACCTCGCCGCAAAGCATGCACCTGCATTTTGCCACACCTTCCTATTCAGCGGGCACCCGGGGGCGGGTTGTGGCCCCGGCCGTGCGGGAACCCAAAGACGACGAGGAATTCGCGCGCATGAAAAAGCGCATTTCCGGTGCCTGGGTGCTGCTCACGCCGGAACCGGAAAAGCCGCAGCCCAAGCGTGATGAACCCCGGCCCAGTTTCCGGGAAAGAATGCGTCAGCGAGAGCTGGAGCAGGAAAAGCGCGCGGCGCGACTGAAAAAGCTGGAAGACGCTGGCGCCCTGGGTGTCATCGAGTCCGCCAAGGTGCCGATCCAGGCCATGTACAACAAGGATATCCACAAGTGGAAGTCATGGCAAGACCTGCCCAACTTGTGCGAGATCCTGCTGGATGAAAACCAGTTTGTACTCATCCAGCGCATGGTCAGCGAGAGGCGCCGGGTGGAACTGGAGTTTGATATCCGCAATTATTTCAGGATGGGGCCGGTGCCGTACCACAACGTGATCGGCGTGATTCCCGGTAGCGAGTTTCCCGACGAGTACGTAATCATTTCCGGCCACCTGGACGCTTACGATGTGGCCACGGGCGCGGTAGACAACGGCAACGGCGTAACCACCTCCATGGAAGCGGCACGGCTGATCATGGCGGCCGGTGGAAAACCCCGCCGCACCATTCTGGTTACTCTCTGGGCCGGAGAGGAGTTCGGCATCCTGGGCGCCGGACACTGGGTGGAAAAGAACAAAGACCGCTTGCCCCGGGTGTCAGCCATGTTCAACCGCGACGGCGGGCCCACGGTGCCCACCGGCATCTATGTCACCAAGGCCCTGTGGGCGGATCTGGAACCCCTGAGCCGGATTATAAACTCCATCAACCCCGATTTTCCTTTCGAGCTCAAGGAACACAAGGCCCGGCCCCGGCCGCAAGGTCCGGGGGGATCGGACAGTTCCGTGTTTGCCATGCACGGCGTGCCCACGTTCTGGCTGCCCACCGCCGACCCCAGGGGTTATGATTTCCGCTACCGTGAGATCTGGCACACGGAAAGCGACCTCTATCAGAAAAGCATCCCCGAATACCAGGAGCACGCCGCCATTGTGCGCGCGGTGCTGGCCTACGGTGTGGCCAACCTTGACCACTTGCTGGCCCGTGACGGCTTCTACTTGAGCGAAAAAGAAGCGGAGGCTTTGCGCAAGGCCGCGGCAAAAAAGCGCAAAAAGCAGGCAGGATCTGCTACTTTCTGACTGCGCTTGATTGCCCGCGTCCCGGGGTATAAAATTTCTGCATGGAATATCAGTCATGACCCGCCAACGGTGCGCGTGGGTGCCTTTAAATAATTCACTGTACGTGACCTACCACGACAGGGAATGGGGGGTTCCCGTGCACGACGACAGGCTGTTGTTTGAATTCCTGGTTCTGGAGGGCGCCCAGGCGGGTTTGAGTTGGTTGACGGTGCTGCGCAAACGGGAGCATTACCGCGAGGCGTTCGATGGCTTTGATCCGGAAAAGGTGGCCGGCTACGATGACGCACGCATTCAAAGCCTGCTTCAGAATCCCGGCATTATTCGCAACCGCTTGAAAGTACGCGCCGCGGTAACCAATGCCCGGGCGTTCCTGAAGGTCCGGGATGAATTCGGCACATTCAGTGGCTTCATCTGGGGTTTCGTTGACGGCCGGCCCATCATCAATGCCTGGAAAAGCATTGCTGACGTTCCGGCCTCCACGCCCCTCTCGGACACCATCAGCCGGGAGTTGCAGCACCGGGGCTTCAAATTCGTGGGCTCCACCATCGTTTACGCCCACATGCAGGCCACGGGCATGGTCAACGACCACACCATCGACTGTTTCCGCTACCGGCAACTGCAGTAGTCCTGCTTCCGCGACGCTTTAATGACCGGGAAAAGTATATCCACCTGTTGGACTACCCCTTCTGTGCCACCTCGGGAGTGTTGGGGCCCAAGCGTCGCCAGGGTGATCTGCAGATTCCCGAAGGTTACTGTCACATCGACCGTTTCAATCCCTGAAGCCGTTTTCACCTTTCCCTGGGGATTAGTTACCCCAATGCTTTGGACCGTATCCACAAAACCGCCCGGGACCCGGGGGGAGATATTTTTATCCACGGCAGTTGCGTCACCATCGGTTGCATTCCCTTGACGAACGACAAGATCAAGGAGCTCTACCTGTTTGCCGTGGAGGCGCGGTCCAACGGTCAGGAAAAGATTTCCGTGCATATTTTTCCGGTCCGCATGTCCGCGAAAAACATGGCGGCTTTACAGGCCGGATTCTTTAATCGGCCGGACCTGATTGCGTTCTGGAAAAATCTGCAGACCGGGTATGAATTGTTTAAAGAAACCCGTACCATTTGCCCGATCAGTGTTTCTAAAAAGGGCGAATACATTTATCAAAAATAGGCCATCAACTGTCATTGTAGAGGGGCAATTATTTCAGTTTTAATCGATACTGGTGAGATTATTCCGGTTTAACTATTATCCAACAGTATAAAAGGAGGAAAAATGAAGAATTCAAGATCCATGGTATTGACGCTTTTCCTGGTTGCCGCTTTTTTATTCACTTGCTTGCAAGTGTCACCTGCCCAGGTGGTAAAGCCAACACAGAGAGTGCTGAAATCCCCGGTTATGAAGCACGCGCTTCCGGATATTGCGGTTGAGTTGAAATCTCCCCGTTCACTGGCTGTTCCAATGACAGCCGGCAAGATGAATCCGGGACTTACTCCCGGTTCTTTGATCGGAAAGCAGGTGCAGGTAGTTGTTAAAAACATCGGTAACCGGGATACGGGCAAATTTTTTGTGGACGTGGTTCTGTCTACCGACACCAAGGTTCCCGTAAAAATGGCCACGTATTCACCGATTTTCCAGGAGGATGTGTTGATTCTAGGTGGCAGGTTGTCCGTTATTAACCTGGCGCCGGGAAAGAGTCAAACCTTGAGCCTGCCCGCGCAAAGCAAAATTCCGGACAAGATCAAGACGGGAATTTATTACCTGGCGGCCGTTGCTGATCCCGGTCAAACCGTCAAGGAAAAAGATGAACGCAATAACGTGGCACTGATGCGGATCAAGGTGAATCCGCTACCGCCGCCTACTCCACCGGTAACCATCAGCTCCGTCGGCCAGACCGGGTACTGGTCAAGCGGGGGTGGTTTTTTCGAGATCCATTTGGGCGGAAGCGGTTTCGGGAGCCAGTGCGGCAATAAAACCGTGCGTATCGGCAGCTACGAGGCTGGGGCTTCCGACATGGAATTGTGGTCAGATACCCAGGTGATTGTACCGTTGCCCAACAATTTTCCTTTCGGAAACAGACATGATATCGCGGTGTGGGAAAACGGC
>DSBM01000146.1 GCA_011049425.1 Candidatus Aminicenantes bacterium | reverse complement strand
GGAACCCAATCTTCTATCGATGGAGGTAAAAGAAACTGTTGACTATAATCAGCGGTTATCTCTTTAGACATATGTCATTATAGCACCTGAGATGTTTTTGAGACAGCCTCCCCGTGCCTGCCCGCGCCTTGATCCACCATAATTCGGAACGCATCCAAATTCGGATGTAGGGGCGACCGGCGGGTCGCCCATGAACTGGAAATACACACAAAAACAGAATACACCGAAGGGAAGATGAAGGGCGGTTCACGAAACCTCCCCTACACCTGATACTTGTCACCTGCCTGCCCGGCGAAGCCTTGGCGAAGAGGGGCCTTCCTGCCATCTGTAACCTTCTTTTCAACTCTCCAACTTTTCCCCTGCACAGCCCGGTTATGCCCCGGGCCAGACTCAACAGAAGTAAATCCGGTTCAATTTTTCCTTAATTTGTCTGGGAGCCTTCTTTAAAACGGGGTTTCCGGATTAGTGAAAAAATTGGCATGATGTTTGCTGGACTTTATCCGGAACGGTCCCGCGCCGCTCGGCCCGGGGCTGAAATCGGTGCCTAGGGGGGGAACCATGTTTGATCCGAGGATTGTGGTGACCGCAAGCTGCGGAGTGTGCGGAACATGCGGCGCGTGTTCGTTGTGCCCGGGGATAATCATTCCCACTTCCATTGCCGCGACCTGTGCTGATTGCCTGCTGTTCCTGCTGCCGAAATGAGCGGGTCGGGGAGTCGCCTTCGGGCGGCTCCCCATAATCCAACGGAGGAGAGAATGCTGAATCGTTATCCAACCTTAAAAGATGACGTACGCTTGCGACATCATGGTGAGAGCTCAAGGATCTCTTCCCGGGCGGGGCGTTTCCGGGCTTTTACCGTAAATCGTCACGCAGGTGAGTTGTTGAACCACTGCCGGGGCCGGGATTGCCTGCGAACCATTGTCCATGATGTGTTGGGGAAGCGTCCTGAAACCAAATCAGTTAAGAACATCCTGCGGTTTGTGCGGGAACTGGATCGCATGGATGTGTTGGCATGCGTGAAAGACCCGCAACCGGACCGGCAGGATTCCGGGGGATCCTTTGATCACATCACTCCCCAGGTTGTCAGCCTGGAATTGACCGGGCAATGCAATTTTCATTGTCGCTATTGTTATCAGAACGCTTCCAGCCGGGGAAGTGGATTTATGCCGGGTCCCATCGAGATCCTGACATACTTTCACGAGCGAAACGTGGTCGGGGTCGAGTTGACAGGAGGCGAACCGTTGCTCCATCCCCGTTTCAATGAAATCGTTGCCTTTGTCATGATGAATTTCGAACTGCTCGGGTTGATCACAAACGGTAGCCTGTTGCGCGAATTCCACCTGGAACGGATTGCCGCCGGGCCTTGCATGTCTGCGATCCAGGTATGCCTGGACGGCCATACTCCCGCCATGGTCGAGGCCACGACCGGTGTGGAAGGGAGTTTTGAGATGGAAGTGAACGCCATTCGCAGGGTCAAGGATTTCGGTATTGTTTTGCGTGTCGGCATGGTCGTTGATGCTCCTGAAAAGATCGACGCCATTGAACCGACCCTGTTGTTGGCCAGGGACCTGGGGGCCGATTCGTTTATCGCCCATCCCAGTATTGATTTCGGCAGGGGAGTGCAAACGGTTAAGGCTTTCAGCCTGGACGATCAGCTGCGATTGAATGAACGCATGAGGGATTTACAGTCGCGTTACGCGGGCTTCTTCGCGCGTGAGATGGAGTTTTCCGGAAGTGACTTCGCCTCCATGGACAATTGCGGTGGCGGGCACCGGGCCATGACGGTGGATTGGCAGGGGCGGGTGAAGCCTTGTCCCATGATTCCCGCTGAAGAGCTTTTTCTCTGTTATTGGAAAGATATTGAGAGTGATCTTTGCCAACGCAAGGCGCGTGCGTATCATCTCCTCCACGGTCCCAAACAGGATGTTTGCGGCAATTGTCCGCACCTGTCTTATTGCATGAATTGCATTGTTCGCGCGTTGCGTGCGGGCCGCTACAAGGAGGACTGCAAATGGAAACAGAAAAACCGGGAGTTGATTCAAATCATCCGGCAGCAATCCGTATAAGTCACGTATCCAAGAAGATCGCAAAAAAGCAGGTTTTAGACGACGTTGTGATTGCGGCGCCGCGGGGTAAGACACTGGCGGTATGCGGGCCAAACGGCGCGGGCAAAACCACATTGATTCGGATCCTGCTGGGTTTGCTCAAGCCGGATACAGGTTCGGTGCAAATGGCCGCTTTGCCCCAGAACTGTTCATTCCAGTTTCATTCCCCCTGCCTTTTTCCGGATTTGACGTTGCAACAGAATTGCCGCTTTTTCCTCTCTTCGAAAAACAGATCGTTGAAGGATAAAAACCTGGTGGAGTTGATGAAAGAGTTCAATCTGGAAGGCGCGCGCTCCGGGCGCGTGGGCACTTTTTCCCGGGGAATGCAGCAGAAAGCGGATCTGATTAGGGCCCTGTTGGAAGAGCCGGAGATTCTGTTTCTGGATGAACCCACTTCCCACCTGGACCCGCTGGGAAAGGTGAGCGTGAGAAAGATTCTTCAGCGCCGGGTGAAATCGGGGATGACCCTGTTGATGACCAGTCATCTGCTGGGGGAGGTGGAAAAACTGGCGGACCATGTCTGCATTCTCAAGGATGGGAAAGTAATCTGGAATGGTGAACCGCGCAAAGATCCGCAGGGGCGGGATCTGGAATCCAGGTTCGTTGAACTGGTCACCGCTTCACAGGGGAGGCTGGAATGAACGGAGACGTGTTTCGATTCAGGCACATCCTGGTCAAGGACTTGAAGTGCACGGTAAACCGGTTGCCCATGCTGCTGGGACTCTACGGGATCTATTTCCTGCTGGCCTGGTTTTCATTGCGGGAAGTGGAATCCGCTTTTTTGTCTTCCGAATCATTGCGGACGCTTTTCTGGCCGGCGTTCTTGATCCAGACCGCGTTTGTGATCACCGTCATGCTGATGCCCCAGTATGTGTATGCTGAGTCCATGAGAGAAAAACATGAAACCTATTTTGCCTATGGGTATTCTACAGTGGATATCGTGGTGGGTAAATCAGTGATGATTGTTTTGCTCTCCCTTGTTCCGGCCCTGATTTTTTCTTTGATCGCGTTTCCGGAATTGACTCCCCGGGGCGCGCGGCTGCCGGCTTTTCTTTTTGCGGTTGGGGCAGGCGTTTTCGGATTGGTCAGCTTGATCGTTTTCCTGGTATGGTTTTCGCGAATGGGGCGGTTCGCGGTTGTGTTGTTGATCCTGCTGATGGTGATCTCATTTTCGCGTTCTCAATCCCTGATTGCCATGGCGACGACCGTTTCGGCAGGCGGGTTAACCTTGGTTTTAACGGCTGCCGGAACACTGTTGTTCGTGATTTTTATTTTTTCCGCATGGCTGGGCAACCGCGAAACCTACATTCTCAAGCGGTGACCGGTTGTCTCTTTTCAAGACCCTTTTCCCGCTGAAATGGCCCGAAATGATCCGGCTTTATCACCACTGGTTGGAGCATAACTTAAACCGGGCGGTGGCCGCGCGTTGGGTTCTGCAATTGTTGGACGCGGATGCCATGCTTGCGCTTAATGCCGCTAGAAGTTCAATTTCCCGGTTTGTGGAGATCGGCTGCGGGGCGGCCATTCCCTCCATTGCAATCGCCCGCCTGGGGAGACGGGATGTAAGCGCTTTTGATGTCGATCTGGAAATGGTCAGGGTGGCTCGAAAAATGATAAACCTGGCAGGTGTTGATGTAGCCCTGGAGTGCCGCGATTTTCACTATGTGCGGTTATGCGGCGGAAAGGATTGGATCTGGATTGCGGCCAAACCCCGGGGAGTGCATGATAAAAAGCGACTATTGGAATGCATTGTAAAAGAGGGGATCAAAGAGAAGGCGGGGTTGGCGCTGGTGCCGGCGTACGGGCCGGACCCGGACCAGTCAGCTTATCGGCGTGGTTGTGAGAAACTGGTTTGCCGGCTGTGGAATGCCGGATACGGAGTAACAATGCAACGCCTGTCCCCCTGGTTTCCCCTGCAGGGCATCGTGGCCCTGCAACATGGAAATCGACAAGGGGAAGAGACATACAAAGCCGCCCGGGAGCTTTCCCCCGGGCGGCTTCATCAGGACGGTCAGAAGCCCTTGAGCCAGGAACCCAGGAATAACAACAGCCAGGCCACACCGATGATCCAGAAGCCGTAGACGGTCACGAACGGAATCAGGACGAACCGGCCGACGATGCTGACCACGGCCAGGATCAGGGAAATCATCCACACGATCTTTTTGGGTGCGTTGAGTCTCATATATCTCCTCCTCTCAATTTAATGAGCGGTCTCGTATGGAATATATGAAAACAGAACTGGAAAAAAAAGTCAAATTTTACTGGAATTGCTGCGCATTGTCATGGTGAAGGGGGATTGGTTTGCCACTGCAAACCGGGTGACATTTACACGCAAGAGATGCATAATAGGAAAGGTGATATGGCGGGACAAGGGAAATCAATCCAGAAAAAATCATTACGGGAAAAAGATATCCAGGGGACAAAGTTTCGTAAAAATCCGTCTATTGGCTGGAGCGTATACATGCTGCGCTGTGACGGGCGTTGCCTGTACACCGGGATCGCCTCGGACGTCGCCCGGCGCATGGCGGAGCATGCCGCCGGCTCTCCCCGGGGCGCACGCTTCACTCGCGGCTTTACCAGCCTTGAGCTGGTTTATAAGGCCTGCCTGGGGGAACGTTCCCTGGCAACCCGGGCGGAAGCCCGCATCAAGCAGTTGTCCCGCAGGCGCAAAGAAGAGCTGGTACGGAACCGTCCAACGGTAACGGAGTTGCTGGAAATGCTGGGGCTTGCGGCTGAAGATGAATCGTGATTGGCAAGTTCGAGCGGGGTTGAAAATCCCTCAGGCGCTTTCGATCTGAAATGCCGGTGGTGATTCCAGGTGTTTTTTCACGGCACAAAGGCCTGCCGCCTGGATAATGGCCTTACGATAATGTTCCGGGAAACCTTGCGGCAGGTGGATGGTAAGCATCACACGATCCAGGTGCCCGGTCTCCTGGTTCCATTCATGGCGTTGCACGAGTTCCAGGCCTTCCGTGGGCAGGTCGCGCTGTCGCAAAAACTGCAGCACGTAGATACCGGCGCACGTGGCCAGCGAAGCCAGGAAGAGGTCAAAGGGCGCGGGTGCGGATCCATCGCCTCCGCTACCAACGGGCTGATCCGTGGCAATGGAGAATCCGCTGTATTCGGCGGTTACCTGCTTGCCGCCGGGGAAGTGAATGCGCATTTCCATGAGAATCTCCCGGTCAAAATTTAAATTAAAATATAACATATAAAGGGGTCTGATGTCAAGTCGGCTTCCGCCCGCTCTTGGTATCAATGGGAGTACGTGTCTGTTATAATCGATACAATGAATATCAAGCGGGAAATCGGATGACGGAAAACCAGGAAGAAAAGAGGATTGTGGTTGCGGGGCTGGAGTTTTTCGACCTGTCTTTGTTGCGTTCCCTCTGTCGCCAGCATCAGGTAATCCTGGTGGACCGTCACCGGGAGCGACTGGAGTCCGCACACAGCCAATTGCCGGAAATCCAGGTAGTGCATGGTGACATTACCAGCCGCCTGACGTGGAAAGACCTGGATCCCGATTCCCTCAGGCACGTGATCTCCACCATCCCCTCAGCCGAAGTGAACCTGGAGATGTTGCGCCTGTTGCGGGATGACCTGAAAAGTCCGGTACCGGTCATGATCCTGGTGTTGCGGCAAGATGATGTGGAGCGGTATGCGGACAAGGATGCGTTGGTGATCAACCCCCTGGAGTTGGGGATGCAGTACATCCTGCGCCGCCTTGACCGCCATTTTTTCCGCGCCGCCCACATCGGTCTGGGCAGCGGAGAACTGGTGGAAGTGCGCATACGTGCGCGTTCCCACATGGTGGAACGTCGCCTGCGTTGCCTGAAACCCTCCCAATGGCGCATTGCCGCCTTGTACCGGGATGAACGTTTAATTCTGCCCACAGGCAATTGCCGCCTGAAAATAGATGACCGTGTGGTCCTGGTGGGTGAGCCAATGGTCCTGGAGAGCGTTGCCTCGCTTTTAACCCGGGGAACGCCGCAGTTTCCCAGGCAATACGGTCGTTATATCGTGTGTCCCCTGGAGCAGGGACTGGCCGCCCACCTTGACGAGGTGCTGTATTGGCATCAGCATACCCGTTCCCAGCGCATTCAGTTGCTGCCCGTGCACCAGCGGGTGGATTCCGAAGTGGTGAAGCGTGTCAAGGGCATGAGCGGAGAATTCAACATCGGCCCCATTCAGGATGATTTCCGTGATGTTTTCAAGGAAACACAGGACATGGGCATGTTGGTAATCCCGCCGTTGCGCTGGTTTTCGTTGCGCCTGCGCCGCGCGTACCGCGAATGCCCTCGTCCCATGCTGGTTCCCAGAGGCGGCTATCCCTATTCAGAAATCGTGGTTTCGCTGAATGGACCGGATCCCGCCCTGGCACTGGAAAGCGGGTCGGAATTATCGCGCCTGCTTTCCGTGCCTTTCCGCGTCCTTTTTGTTACCCTTCCCAAGCAGTTGCGTGGCCGTGCCGAGGCGGAGGCCCTGAAGTTGCGCCAGGACCTGGTTTCCGATTTTGAATCGTTGACGCGCAAGCGCATCGAGATGGAACTCCTGGAGGGGAACCCGGTTAAGGCTACTTGTCGTCGCCTGGCGGATGAATCCAGGGCTCTGCTCTTGATCGTGGGCGATCGCAGTCGTTCCGTGAGCCTGCTGCAACCCAATGTGCCCTACCTGATTGCTTCGCGGGCCCGGATTTCCACGCTGATTATTCCAGTGGAGGAACCGGAAAGTGAGTGAAGCCGAAGCCTTGCTGTTGCTCCTTTTTTCACTGGGGGCCTCAGTGGTCCCTTTCATCAGCCGCAAGATGCACATGCCGACCGCTGTGTTGGAGATCGGTTATGGCCTTCTGCTGGGAGTGATCGCCGGTGGAGCCCCGGAAAATACGGTGATTCTGGATTTCCTGGCCGACCTCGGGTTTATCATCCTCATGTACCTGGCGGGACTGGAGATCAATTTTGAAAAACTCAAGGATATCCCCGTTCGTGATATCCTGCTGGGAATCGTCATGTACCTGATCATGATCTTCCTCTCCCTGTGGGTGGCCCTGGCCCTGGGGCAAGCTCCGCTGTTTTCTGTTGTCTACTTTGTAACCGCCGTGGGCTTGCTGTTTCCGGTGTTGCGGGAAATGCAGTTGCTGAACCGCGACCTGGGGCAACGCTACCTGGTGATGGGAAGTATCGGTGAGCTCCTCAGCCTGGGGGCGTTTACCGTATTCGCCCTTTATCAGCGTTCCGGTTGGTCCACAGCGTCTTTTTTACGAATGGGTGAGATCCTTTTGTTCGTGGCCCTGGCCATTCTGGTGCATCGGGCGGTGAAATTGTTTACCTGGTGGTTCCCTGCGGCGACCGTCATGTTTACGCAAAAAAACGACATGGCGGAACGCGGCACGCGTGGCAGCCTGGTGAATCTTTTTGTTTTCGTGGCCCTGGCCAGCCTGCTCCACCTGGAGCCGATTATCGGCGCCTTTATCGGAGGTGCGGTCTTTGCCCTGGTTTTCAAGCAGCGTCAGCGGGTAATGGAAAAAATCAGTGGCATGGCGTACGGATTCTTTATCCCCATTTTTTTTATTCGTGTGGGCTTGCACTTCAATCCCGGCGAATTGGTGAACCCTGCGGTATTGCGGTTATCGGGGTTGATCGTGTTGGTCATGCTTGGGGTTCGCGTGGTTGGCCTGCTCCCCATGTTTTTTTCCACCATGTCGGTGCGCGCACTGGCCGGATTGCCGGTTGCTACCGCGTTTCCATTGACCCTGCTGGTGGCCGTGGCCGCCTTTGGGATGGAGTCCGGAATCCTGTCCCGGCAGGAATCATCCGCCGCGGTTTTGACGGCCATGTTTACGGCGGTTCTCTTTCCCCTGCTGCTGCGATTGCTGTTGAATCCCTGGCAGCTTCGAGAAGACGTTGTGCACGATCTGTTGGAAAAAGAGGGAGGCTTGACTACTTGAGGAGGCTATATTGGAGTTTTTTACGGCAATAGCGCGTACACCCGGAAAATCCTTGTGCCGGGCCCTGTGCAACGGTGAGCATGGTTCACCGGACCCCATCCGTGCCCGGGCTCAACATGTCGATTATGTGGACGCCCTGGAGGAAGCCGGGCTGGCGGTCACGCTCCTGCCTTCCCTGGAGGCTTTCCCGGACAGTGTGTTCGTGGAAGACACCGCGGTTGTACTGGATGAGGCGGTGGTGCTGTGCCGCCCCGGTGCCCAATCCCGACGGGGTGAAG
>DSBM01000145.1 GCA_011049425.1 Candidatus Aminicenantes bacterium | reverse complement strand
TCTGGTACCGCGAGGACACGCTCGGGAATCGGGATCCCCTGGTTGCCGCGGGTTTGGAACGCTGGTGTGACCTGGTTTCAGGTGACTGGGCGGTGGTGGCGGACTTCCTGCTGGGCATCAGGGTGCGTAGTGCCGAGGTGTCGCGCAGAACCCGCGAAACCGATATCACGTGCGCAGTCAACCTGGATGGCGGGTCATTCGCCGACATTCGCACCGGATTGCCGTTTCTGGATCACATGCTGGAACAGGTGGCGGTGCACGCGGGAATCGGGATTACCATCAAGGCCCGGGGAGATCTGCAAACCGGACCGCACCATACGGTTGAAGATTGCGCCGTTGTATTGGGAACCACCCTGCGCAAAGCCCTGGACGGCGTCCGCGACCGGACGCGTTACGGCTTCCTGCTGCCCATGGATGACGCCCTGGCGCGGGTGGCGCTGGACCTGGGAGGCCGTGCCTGGCTCTCCTGGCGCGTGCGTTTCCGCCGCGAAAGCGTGGGCGGCATCCCCACGGAGATGTTTGCACATTTTTTCCGTTCTTTGGTTCACGCAGCGGGAATCAGCCTGCATGTGCGCGTCGCGGGGGAAAACGACCACCACCGCATCGAGGCGGTGTTCAAGGCCGTGGGACGCGCACTGGGGCAGGCCCTGGTGCGTCAAGGCGCCGCGGGAAGTGTGCCCTCCTCCAAGGGAGCGTTGCAGTGAACACAATGATTGTACGAACCGGGGCGGGAAACCTCTTTTCCCTGGTGGCGGCATTGGAACGGATCGGCGTACGCGCAGGCATCGCGGATTCCCCGGAGCAGTTGGTGAAAGCCGACCGGGTCATTCTGCCGGGGGTGGGAGAAGCCCGTTCCGCCATGGATTTCCTGGCCGAGCGAAGACTGGATGATGTCATAAAGCATTTCACCATCCCGGTACTGGGCATCTGCCTGGGCATGCAGATGCTGTGTCGCCGGACCGAAGAACGCAACACCCCGGGCATGGGGGTGTTTGATCTTGCGGTTCAGCGTTTTCGCGGCCGGGGCAAAGTTCCCCACACGGGGTGGAACCGCGTAAAAGAGATCCACGGGCCCCTGTTTCACGGTCTGGAAGAGGGTGCCTGGTTCTACTTCGTACATTCTTATTATGCCGGATTGTCCGCATGGACAACCGCGACCTGCGAACACATGGGGACTTTCAGCGCGGCTTTGGAGCGAAACAATTTCTACGGCGTGCAGTTTCACCCCGAAAAGAGCGGTGCCGTTGGCCAACGCCTGCTCGAAAATTTCTGCAATCTTTCAGGAGAAACACATGTCAAAAAGTGAATTCATCACAATCCCCGCTATTGATATCATGGATGGAAATTGCGTGCGCCTGCGGCGCGGCGAGTTCACTAACCCAAGCGTTTATGCGGCTTCACCTTTGGAAACCGCGAAACGGTTTAACGGGTTCGGCTTCACCCACCTGCACGTCGTCGACCTGGACGCGGCCGGAAGCGGCGGCAGTGACAACTGGAATGGGATTAGGGATATCTGCCGGCAATCAGGATGCCGCGTGGACGTGGGCGGTGGCATCCGCACTTGCGAACAGGTGAGACGCTGGCTGAATGCCGGTGCCGACCGGGTCTGCGTAACTACCTTGGCGGCGCGTGAACCCGAAACTCTCAGGCAATGCATCGATCGTTTCGGGGCCGAGCGCTTTATCGTGGCGGCGGATGCAAACAGGGGGCGGCTGGCCCTGTCCGGATGGCAGGAGGAATCCGCGCAAGATCTGCTGGATTTTATCTTGACCATGTGCGAGTTGGGTATCCGGCGTTTCATGAGCACCGCGGTGGCGCGGGACGGCATGCTGACCGGGCCGGATTTCGATCTTTATCATTACATTCTGGAAGAATTCCCGGACATTGATTTGCTGGCTTCCGGCGGCATCAGTTGCATGGCGCAGGTGCGCCGCCTGCGTCGCATGGGACTGGCGGGCGTGGTGGTGGGCCGGGCCTTGTACGAAGACGCGATCATCCCAGAGGACTTGGTGTCGCTGGAATGTGGGGAGGAAGAGAATGGTGGCGTGTAGAATCATTCCCTGCATGGATGTGCGCGCCGGTCGTGTGGTCAAAGGCGTCCACTTCCTGAACCTGCGCGACATGGGTGATCCGGTTGAACTGGGAAAGCGCTACCGCGATCAGGGCGCGGATGAACTGGTCTACCTGGATATCGCGGCCACGGTTTCCAGGCAAAAAGTACGCGTGGACCTGGTGCGCGCCATTGCCCGCAACCTGGACATTCCCTTTACCGTGGGTGGAGGAATCAGGAATGAGCACGACGTGGAAACGCTGCTGGAAGCCGGCGCCGATAAGGTATCAGTCAACTCAGCCGCAGTGTTTGATCCCGGATTGATCACGCGCCTGGCGAGGGCTTTCGGTTCCCAATGCGTGGTGGTGGCCGTGGATGCCGGCATCGTGGCCGGATCACATCGCGTGTTTGTCAACGGCGGGCGCACTCCAACCGCCCATGAAGTGGTGGCATGGACCCTTGAGGCGGCAAACCGCGGAGCCGGAGAGATCCTGCTGACCTCGATGGAACGCGATGGAACCGGTTCCGGATACGATACCGGGCTCCTGCGCCGCGTTTCCACGACTGTTTCCTGTCCGCTCATCGCTTCCGGCGGTGGTGGCCGGCTCGATGATTTTGCAGCCGCTCTGGAACAGGGCGGGGCTGATGCGGTACTGGCCGCAGGTGTGTTTCACTCCGGGCGTTATACCATCAATCAGGTGAAAGAGTACCTGGCCGCGCGTTCGATTTGTGTACGGAGAGATAGATGAAATTCCAACTAAATCAAATCGATTTTACCACATGTCCCATGGTTCCGGCCGTGGTCCAGGACGCATCCAGCGGCACCGTGCTGATGTTGGGCTACATGAACCGCCAAGCCCTGGAAAAAACCCTGGAAACGGGAAAAGTGACATTCTTTTCCCGCTCGCGCCGGCAATTATGGACCAAGGGGGAAACATCGGGAAACTTCCTCTACCTGGAGGAAATCCATTCCGATTGTGACAACGATGCCCTATTGGTTCTGGCCCGACCCGCCGGGCCCACCTGCCATACCGGAGAAACGTCCTGTTTTGGCTTTGTCAGGCCCCGCGATATGGTGTCGGAGTTGGAAAGCGTGATCCGGGAACGCAAAAATTCGCCGCAAAGAGATTCCTATTGCAGCCGCCTGTTTGGCGC